>NZ_JCBAJO010000003.1:0-109472 GCF_059772245.1 Cupriavidus sp. R6-3 | reverse complement strand
TCGGGGTCGACGTTGTACGGCACGTCCTGCAATACCGTGCCGTCCTTGTCCAGCAGTACCGCGCCGGGGAGCCCACCGCCGCCTCCGGCCGGTACTGCGGCGCCCGTGATCCGGCCAGTGTCGGGGCCAGCGCCGGGACCAGCCCCGAGGCCGGCGCCGGGGTCGTCGATCACGGCCACGACGTTTCCTTCATCGGCAGCACCATGACCTCGGGGATCACGGTCTCTTCGGGCTGCGTCAGCACGAAGCGCACCGCGCGGGCGACATTGGCCGGGTCCTGCAGGGTGGACTGGTCGATGTCGGCGAAGCGGTCGAGCAGGAAGGGGGTGCGCATGCCGCCGGCGACGATGGCCGACACCTTGATGCCGTGCGGCCGCAGTTCCGCGTGCAGCGCGTGCGAGAAGCCCAGCAGCCCCCATTTGGTGGCGTGGTAGGCCGAGGCGTTGGGCCAGGCCCGTTTGGATGCCGTGGACGCGATATTGACGATATGGCCGCCGCCCTGCGCCTTCAGCATCGGCACCACGGCGTGCGACATCAGATAGGGACCGTACAGGTTGACCATCAGCACGCGGTGCCAGCGTTCGGTCTCGACCTCGTCGACCGGCAGCGTGATGTCGATCGCGGCGTTATTGACGATGCCATCGAGGCGGCCGCTGCGCTCGCGCACCTGCTCGAAGGCCGAGCGGACGGCGGACGGCTCGGCCACGTCGAAGGACAGCGAATAGGCCCGCTCGCCGCTGGCGTCGAGCTTCTCGGCACAGTTGCGGGCCAGGGTTTCGTCGACGTCGGCAACGACCAGGCTGGCGCCTGCGGCCGACAGGTTCTGGCAGATCGCGGCGCCCAGCCCGCGCCCTCCTCCGGTCACGAGAAAGGTCTTGCCTTGCAGGCTGGCGTCTGGCGCATCGGTCATTTCGGCTCCTGAAGTTGGCTTGGAAGGCGTGACCGGATGCGGCGCTGGCGCAAGGGGATGCGGCGCGAAGCGCGGCGCGAGGTGCAGCGCCGGCGGGCGGACGGAAAAGGGAATGCACGGCATCGCTCCCCATTTCCGGCTACCCGCCGCCCCGTGCGACGGCGGCGAATCCGGTTCTCTGTGGGGATGCCTTCAGCGAATTGCATGCCAGACGCGTGATGGCGCAGTGGCTTGCCGTTTCAGGGGTAACGGTTCCCCCATGTCCGGAGTTACATGCGGGGCGTTGGCGTTTATGCCTTGGCTGGTAAAAGTTGCATGGGCGGTGCTGCCCTCTCCCCAACCCTCTCCCGCAAGCGGGAGAGGGAGCGACCTGTTCGCCAGCGCGCTCGCCGTCGCGTCATTCGCTCGCTGCACGAACTCTCCGCGTCGCGACCTACCCTTGCTCCCGCCGCCGCTGCTGCGCGACCGCCCGCAGCAGCGCCGCCACGCTCAGCGCGAAGGCTTCGTCATACCAGGGGTTCGCCCCGCTGACCGCCACCACGATGCCGTCGAGCACCACCGCGCCGCCGAGCATCGATTCCTCCGCGCGCAGCAGATGCGGGGCGCGCGCCTGGACCTGGTCGGTCGCCATGCCGGTGCGCCAGGCCACCTTGGCCTTCTCGCGCGCATACCAGGCGTAATCGGCGTCCCACCGCTCGCGCCCCGGCGTCGAGTATTCGTACAGGATTGCCTGCTCGAACGGGCAATCGGCCGGACCCTTGCCCGGGTCCATCACCACCAGATGCAGGAAGCCGCCTTCGCCCACCTCGCGGTCCCGCACCGCGGCTTCGAACATCGGTCTCGCCAGCGCGACGGCGCGCTCGGCGCTGGCCGCATCGGCGAACCGGCTGCCCGGCGCCCTGCCCGGCGAGGCAGTGGCGCCGGGCACGTCAGTGGAAGACCGGGACGGTGTGGAACTGGGCAGATCGGGTCTGTCGTGAGGCTGCATGGTTTCTCCTCGATCGTGTAGTGGGTTGGGTTGTGAAACGGAATCGATGGACCCGCAACGGCGACCCCGGGCCCGAGGCCCGAGGCCCGAGGCCTGAGGCCGGAGGGCTGCGACCGGGGGCCGCGGTCCGGTACCGGGAACCGGAGACCGGCAGCGCCCTGGCGCTAGCTTCGCGGCCCCGGCACCGTGGTGTCGACATCACGATGGCGCACCAGCGAATGGATCGCCACCACCAGCTCGCCGATCTGCACCGGCTTGGACAGGTGCACCTGGAAGCCGGCCATCATCGCGCGCATGCGGTCCTGCGCCTCGGCATGGCCGGACAGCGCGATCGCGCTGAGGCGGCAGGCCAGCGGCACGTTGCGCTCGGTCTCGAGCCGGCGCACGCGGCGCAGCACGGTGTAGCCGTCCTCCTCGTCCAGCGCGATATCGCACAGCAGGACCTGCGGCCAGTGCTGCGGATCGGCCTTGCCCAGCAGCTCCAGCAGGTCGTCGCCGCGGCCGAAGGCCTGGGCGTCGGCGCCGTAGTCCTCCAGCGTGCTGGTCAGTACCTCGCGCGTGGGCTCGTCGTCGTCGAGCACCAGGATGCGCAGGCCCTTCAGCGCGTCCGGCGCCGGCAGGGTCGCCGCGATGTCTGGCGGCGCGACCGGCGGCGGCGCCGGGGTTTCGCGGATCGGCCGCAAAGGCATCGCGATGCGATAGCCATGTCCGTGCGGATCGACCGTCAGCCGCACCGCGTGGTCCTCCAGCAGGTTCTCCAGCTCGCGCATATCGGGCAGCGGCGCCTGCCGGTCCGGCGCGGCCACATAGAGCGAGGCCTCGCCGCCCTGCCGTTCGAGCCGCAGCTCGATGCGCCCGCCCGGCTCCATGTCGGCGATCAGCGCGTGGCACAGCTCCCACACGGCCTTCTGCACCACGCCCGGATCGCCGGTGACGCGCAGTTCCGCCTCGCCGAGCACGGTGAACAGATTGACCTGCCGCTCGGCAATCAGCTCGCGCAAGCCGTCGACCACCGCGGCGACGATGGCCTCGAGCCGGATCGGCTGCAGTGCCAGCTTCTGCTCGGTCCGTTCCAGTTCGCGCTGCTGCTGTTGCAGCCGCCACATTTGCGCATAGACGCCGCGCCTTGCCAGCAGCGCATCGTGGGTGCCCTCCTCCACCACGCGGCCATGCTCCATCACCAGGATATGGTCGGCATCGGCGATCGTGGACAGCCGGTGCGCGATGATCAGCGCGGTGCGGCCCTTCGCCACTTCGGCCAGCTCGCGCTGGATCGCGCGCTCCGAGCGCGTGTCGAGCGCCGAGGTGGCCTCGTCGAAGACCACGATCGGCGGCTTCTTCAGCAGCGCGCGGGCAATCGCCACGCGCTGGCGCTCGCCGCCCGACAGGCGCACGCCGCGCTCGCCGACGCGGGTCTCGTAGGTGTCAGGCAGCCGGTCGATGAAGGTATCGAGCTGCGCGGCGCGCGCGGCCTCGACGATATCGGCGCGGGTCGCGCCCTCGCGGCCGTAGCCGATGTTGTAGGCAATAGTGTCGTTGAACAGGATGGTGTCCTGCGGCACGATGCCGATCACCTCGCGCAGGCTCTGCTGCGTGACCAGCCGCAGGTCCTGACCGTCGATGCTGATCTTGCCGCTGTCCGGCAGATACAGCCGGAACAGCAGCCGCGCCAGCGTCGATTTGCCCGAGCCGCTGCCGCCGACCACCGCCACGGTCTGGCCGGCGCCGATGCGGATGCTGACGTCCCACAGCGTCTGCCGGCTCGGGTCATAGCTGAAGTTGACGTGCTCGAACACGATCTCGCCGCGCGTTACGTGCAGCGGTCGCGCGCCCGGCGCATCGTGGTCCTCGCCCGGCGGACCTTGCGCGTCGAGCAGCGCGAACAGCCGCTCGACCTGCGTCATGGCGTCGTTGGACTCGCGGAAGATGAAGCCCAGCGTATTGAGCGGCAACACGACCTGGATGATGTACGCGTTGATCAGCACCAGGTCGCCGACCGTCAGCGCGCCGGTGACGACCCGCTCGGTCGCCAGCAGCATCACCGCCGCCACACCAAGCGCAATACAGCAGCTCTGGCCAACGTGCAGCGCGGACAGCGCGTACTGGTTCTCGACGCTGGCGTCGACCCAGCCTTCGAGCAGGCCGGACAGGCGGCGCGTCTCGAAGCGCTCGCGCGCGAAGAACTTGACGGTGTCGTAGTTCAGCAGGCTGTCGACCACCTTGCTGTTGGTCTGCGCCTCCACCGCGTTGACCTTGCGCTGCACCCGCGTCCGGCGCCGCGTCATCACATAGGTGTAGCCCGCATACAGGGCGAAGGTCACCACGATGATCGCGGCAAAGGCACCGCCATAGGCCGCGATCATGATCACCAGCACCGAGCCGATCTCCATCAGCGTCGGCACGATCGTAAACACCGCGACGCCGAGCAGGAAGCCGATCGCCGCGGTGCCCTTCTCCAGGTCGCGGATCACGCCGCCGGTTTCACGGCGGGCATGGAAGCGGGCCCCCAACGCATGCAGATGGGAGAAGGTGCGCTCCATGAAGGTCGCCACGGTGCGCTGGGTCACCGGCGCGAACACCACGTCGCGCAACTCGTTGAAGGCGTTGCCGAGCAGGCGCAGCGCCGCGTAGGCGAGCACCAGGAACACCGGCATTGTGATCGCCGCGCCCGCCATCGCGGCGGCGCCGGTGGCCACCGGCGCCACGTCGTCGACCACGAGCTTCAGCACCAGCGGCACCGCTACGGCGGCGGCCTTGGCCAGGATCAGCAGCACCACGGCTACGCCGACGCGGCCGCGGAAACGCCAGATCGTGGCCCAGAGTTCGGCCGCGATCCGGCGTTTGGAAGCAGGGGCGGGATGTCCGTTGGTCGTCGGCATCGTCTCGCTGGTGGGGGGCGGCGCTTAGGGGAGTACCGGTTCGGTCATCGCGGCCGTCATCGCGGCGGTCATCGTGGTGGTCATCGGGTCCGTCATCGGATTCCTCACGACCGGTTGTCGACCTTCGGCGCGTCCGGCGTGGTGCTGCCCGGGTCGCGCAGGTCGCCCTCGCCGACTCCCGGCGGGAACTGTCCGCGGCGGATCTGGCGGAAGGTGTCGTTGGGCCCGCTGGGCTCCGGTGTGGTGGTGGCCCCGCGCACCAGTTCGGGCTCGTCGGTCTTCTCGCCCGGTTGGCGATGCGACTGCGCCGATTCCCAGGCTTCGCGCGGTTGCTGTTCGGCGGGGTGCTGGCCCTGCCCTTCGCGTTGCGCTGGGCTCTGGCCTTGAGTCGCGCCATGGCCCGCACCTTGGCTCGTTCCTTGGCTCTTTCCTTGGGCCACGTCTTGAGTCGCTCCTTCACTCGCGCCTGGGCTCGATCCCTCGGCGGCCGACGCGGTCTGGCTGCCAGCGTCCTGCTGCCGCGGTCCGCCCGCCCGCTGGCCCTGCATGCGGGCCTCGTCGCCCTTGCTGACGCCCTCATGCGTGGTGGTGTGCTGGCCCGGGGTCAGCAGCACGCCGAGATCGCGCTCGCCGTTTCCAGCCTCATGCCCGCCCGGCTGCCCGCCTGTCTGTCCGCCGGCATGCCCGCCCGCCTGCCCGCTCACTTGTCCGGAATGGCGGTCTTCGTCCTGCCGGACCGACTGGTCGATCTCGCTACCCGGGTCCTCGTTGCCGGTCGCGCTCAGCGCGCCCTCGCCGAGCTGGCCCGCGCGCTCGTGCGGTGCGGTCTCCTGCAACGGCTTCGGTGTGCCAAGCGGATCGAAGTCCGACCAGCGGCCGTTCTCCCATTGGCCCTCGGCCTGCTCGAGCTCGCGCCCGCCTTCCAGGCGGATCAGTTCGGCCGCCGTCTGCAGCCGTTCGGGCTCGACCCGCGCCGCCAGCAGCACGCCGGGCGGGCGCGCCAGTTCCTGCGTGGCCTGCGGCGTGCCGACCGTGAAGATCGACACGTCCCATACCGAGAATCCGTGTCCATAAAGCCCTCGCGCCGCGCGCTCGGCGTCGGCGAAGGAATCGAAACGCCCTGCCACGATGGTCGACATGATTGGCTCCTGGGTTCGGCAACGACATTCTTCGCGTCGTGCAAGGAATGCGCCCGCGCGTGCCGGCACGCAGCAGCGCGCGTCATCGCTGGATGGCTGTTCGTCGCGCATGTCGAACTTGCAACACCCACACCGATCTACACGGACCGACTCGATCGACACGGGCCTGCACCGGCCCATCGCGATCCGGCCTGCGCGCGAGGCAGGCTCGGCCGCTTCAGACCGCGTCGTCCGGCCGGCGGTCCTTGCGCGCCTTCGAGTCGAGCTCCGCAGCGATCTCCTCCTCCAGATCGTGCCGCGCCTCCTGCTTGGCGACGTGCGTCTGCAGCGCATCGTCAAGCCCGTGGGTTTCCTCGATATCGCTTTCGCGCTCGGCCAGCTCGGACAGCTGCCGGTAGAAGGCCGCCAACTTCTTGAGGTCCTCTTCGTCCAGGTCCTCGATTGCCACCAGCCGGCTGCTGGCGTGGCGATGCGAGGCCAGCAGCTCGTTCAGCTTCAGGTGCACCGCCAGCGAGTCCTTGTTCTGCGTCTGCTGAATCAGGAACACCATGACGAACGTGATGATGGTCGTGGCGGTATTGATGACAAGCTGCCAGGTCTCGGAATAATCGAACATCGGCCCCGTCACCGCCCACAGCAGCACCACGCCCACGGCGGAGGCGAACGCGATCGGCGAGCCGGCGCCCCGCGTGGCATGGCCGGCGAACCATTCGAAGGCGTGCATCACACGTCGTCGCCAGCCCTGCCGGTCCTCTTCCGACGCGCCATTGCCGGCGCCATTGCCGGCGCCTCTGGCATTGCCGTTGGCTGCCTTGCCGTTGGCGGACTTTCCGTTGATGACTTCGCGGGCGGCGCTGGCGAGGCGTTCGCGGTCGGTACTGGCTACGTCGGACATGGCTGTTCTCTGGGCGCCTTCCGGCATGGCGGGCCGCGGCAAGCAAGGCACGCCCGCGCCGGTGATGGGCAATACCGCTATACGGCAAGTTCCATACCTGCGACGTCGATCCGTCAGGCGCGACGCACGCAAATGACGAAAGAGACTCCGCTTCGGTGACGGCCCCGCCATGCGCCGTACTTTTTACAAGTGACGGCGGCAAACTTTGCATGTGGATTGCTGGCGCCGCGGCGATCGCGGGCGATGCGCGCGCCCCGCTTTCGCATGCCGCCTCTCGCGCACAGCGGTACGGTTCTTGCGGTTCTTCACCCGGCCGGGCAGCAGCAGAGCAGGAGCAACATCCGCCCGGCGCAGTGCGCGGCGCGTGCCGCCACTTGGTACGCAAGGAGGGACAAATGAGCAACGGTAGCAATCAGCGCTACCCCGGCGGCTACGGTGGCTATGGCAGCGGTCCGGGGCGGGATCAGGGGAGCGGCAGCGAATGGTGGCGTGACAAGGACGGTGACGACATGGGCGAAGAAATGCGGTTTGGCGAATACGGCGACGAGGGCGAGTCACGCGAGCAATACGGCCGCGGACAATCCGGCCGCGGGCAGTCCGGCGGATACGGCGGCCAGCGCTCGGGCCAGCAGCGGTACGGACAAGGACAGGGGCAGTGGCAAGGCCAGGGCCAGCAACGCCATGAGAACGAACGCGAACGCTGGCGCGATGAATGGGGCGCTGGACGCGGCGGTGGTGGCGGCGGTGGTGGTGGCGGCGGTGGCGATCGCTCGCGCAGCGGCGGCGGCGGCTCCTCGTTCGAGCAGCAATCCTCGCCGCGCTATCGCGGCAGCGGCCAGGGCCGCTATGACCCGACCGACATGGGCGGCGCGCGCAATCCCTACAGCAGCGGCTATGCCGGCTACGACCCCAGCGGCGGCGGCGTGGAGCGCTACGGCATGTACGGCGTGCGCGATACCGGCCGCGAGGACGATTGGGAATCGCGCCAGGGCTACGGCAGCCAACAGTACGGCGGCCAACAGTACGGCGGCCAGCAATCCGGCGGCTACGGGCGCGAGCAAGGCCGCCGCGGCGGCGGCTCGGAAACCTGGCGCGAACTCGAGGCGCGCGACCGTTCGCGCCGCGGCGGCAACGAGCCCGGCTATGGCGGCGGCTACTACGGCAGCAGCTCGAGCGGCGGCCAGTCGTACAGCGGCGGACAGCGAACCTATCCGGGCGATCCGGGCTATCGCCAAAGCGGTACCTCCGGCTATGGCGGCAGCTCCGGCCAGGGCGGCCGCGGCTACGGGCTGGAGAGCTACGAATCCGGCGGACGCGGCGGCTCGCAGTACCAGTCGGGCTACGGGTCGCAGTATGGCCAAGGGTCGCAATATGGCCAGGGACAGCAATACGGCCAGGGCCGGCAATATGGCCAGCAAGCGTCCCAGTACGGCCAGCAAGGCCAGCAATACGGACAACAGCAACGCCGCCGGCGCGTGGGCCCGAAGGGCTATCAGCGTTCGGACGAGCGCATTCGCGAGGATCTGTGCGAGCGGCTGTCCGATGTGCCGATGGTCGATGTCAGCCAGGTCTCGGTCGAGGTCAGCGGCGGCACGGTGACGCTGACCGGCTCGGTGCGCGAGCGCCATGAGAAGTTCGTGATCGAGGATATTGCCGACGAAGTGTTCGGCGTCAACGAGGTCCACAACCAGATCCGCGTCACGCGCGACATGGGCAGCGCGGGTGCCGGTTCGGAAGCGGGTGGCGACTATCGCAGCAGCAGCAGCAGCAGCGGCGGGATGTCGGGAACGTCGGGCTCCTCCGGTTCGTCCGGCTCCACCTCGGCCACGTCGACCGGCTCGCCGCTGTCGTCCGGCACGATGGGAACGTCCGGCACCACCGGCAGCACCGGCTCGATGGGAACGTCGGGCACGTCCGGGACATCGGGAACGACCGGGACATCCGGCTCGTCGGTCTCCTCCGCTTCGGGCAGCACGCCCGATATCGGCGACGGGCTCGGCTCGACCGGCAAGGGAACCAACCGCTGAGCCCGACCGGACCGGCGCACGTGGGCACCACGACCCTCGCCAAAGGCAGCAAGCTCCGCGCGCCGATCGCGGAGCTGCGGCCGACCCAGATCACGGTCGGCATGCTGCACGTCAAGCGCAAGATGCAGACGACGCGCCGGCAGCCGGAGGACCGGCTCGAGGCCTTCTTCGACAAGCATCGCATCCACGTGGTGGTGGGACCGCAGCATGTGCTGTGGGTCGTGGACCATCACCACTGGGTGCGCGCCTGGCACGAGCTCGGCTTCGAGATCATCCCGGTGTTCGTGCGCAAGGACCTGAGCGACCGCTCCGAGGACGAGTTCTGGGAGTACATGCTGCGCCGGCATCAGGTCCACCCCTACGACGAGCACGGGCAGCGCCAGCCGCTGTCGGCGCTGCCGCGCTCTGTCGCGGGCATGCGCGACGATCCATATCGCAGTCTGGAGGCCTTTGCCCGCATCGCGGGCGGCTACCGCCGGGTCAAGCAGGCCTATCCCGACTTCAAGTGGGCGGATTTCTTCCGGCGCGAGATTCGCGGGCCGATGGGGAATCCGGAATGCTTCGCCTATGCGCTCGCGTTGGCGGTCAAGGCGGCCAGGAGTCCGAAGGCGCGGGGACTGCCTGGGTATATCGGTAAATGAGCGGCAGCCAGGCAGCAACCGGGCAGCAATCCAAGCAGGAAACAAGCGGCAACCAAGCGAGAAAGGCAGCAAGACGCCGCGTCCCCGCACGCAGGGACGGCAGAGCGCCTTGTTATCTCGTCGCGGGCGCGCCCGCGCCGCCAATCACCGCGGCGACGTTCAGCGCCTGCTGCTCGCTGGCCATCGGCACGAACAACAGGCCATTGGTCCGGCCGCGCGATCCGCGGCGTCGCCACCAGATTGCCGTTGATCGTCAGCACCAGCACCTAGCCGGGGAAGCGCTGCGTCACGGCCCTAAAGGTTCCACCCGCCCGGTCGTTAATGACCCGTACCGCGAGCGGTCGGGCCCTCTTCGTAGCCGTGCCCTCGTGTGTCATCGACAACACACTGCGCCACCGGTCACGCGGGCGTCGCGAGGAATATGGGGAAGTCATGAGCGGCTTGATGAAGGAAATCGACGAGCGGACCAACCTGACCAACAATAATCAGTTCGAATTATTGCTGTTCCGGCTCGGGAATGCCGAGCGTTCCGGCCAGAACGAGATATTCGGCATCAATGTATTCAAGGTCCGTGAAATTCTGGTGATGCCGAAAATCACGACCGTGGTCGGCGGCGCGCCGGCGATGCTGGGCATGGCGGATATTCGCGGGCAGGTGATTCCGGTCATCGACCTGGCCAAGATCGTGGGTTGCACGCCACAGGGGGGCAGCTGCGGCATCCTGCTGGTCACGGAGTACGCCCGCTCGACGCAGGGCTTCGCCGTCGAGGGCGTCGAGGAAATCGTGCGCCTGGAGTGGAACGAGGTGGTGTCGGCCGAAGCCAGCACCAAGGGCGGGCTGGTGACCAGCATCGCCAAGCTGAATGCGGACACCCCCGACGCTCGCCTGGTACAGGTGCTCGACGTCGAACAGATCCTGCGCGACGTGTTGCCGACCAGTCAGCCCGATGTCGATCCGTCCACCGTCGGACCGAAGCTGGCGCTGCGCCCGGGCACGAAAATCCTCGCGGCCGACGATTCCGCCCTCGCCCGCAGCCTGATCGAGCAAGGTCTCGATGCGATGGGCGTATCCGTGGTGATGACCAAGACCGGCCAGGAAGCGTGGGACGAACTGAACGACATCGCCGCCACCGCCGCGAAGGCCGGGCGCAATGTGCGCGACGAGATCGCCTGCGTGCTGACCGATCTCGAGATGCCGGAGATGGATGGCTTCACGCTGACCCGCAAGATCAAGGCGGACAAGCGCTTCCAGGGCATCCCGGTGGTGATCCACTCGTCGCTGTCGGGCAATGCCAGCGAGGACCATGTGCGCAAGGTCGGCGCGGACGCCTACGTGTCGAAGTTCCTCGCCAAGGATCTGGCGGAGACGATTCGCGGCGTGCTGCATATGTGAGGCGCTTCGCTGCGCGCTGCGGGGGAAACGAAGGCTGGTTGCGACGGCGATGCCGTGGCGACCGCCGTTTTTCCCTCTCCCCTATCCTCTCCCGCGCGTGGGAGAGGAGCCTACCCGCGCAGCCGGTGCTGACAGGCCAACCGTGCTATAGTGTGTGCCTTCGCCCCAAGAGGCGAAAACCCGGACAGATTATTAAGACAAGACACTGTCCGGCTGGCCCCCAGGGCCCCGCCGCCCGACCTGACGTCCGGCATTCACCACCCAGCGTTCCCGTTCCGTCGCCTCACCGCTGTTTCGGCTCCACCGAGCCGGGCCTCGCCTCGCGACCAAGCCGTTTCCGTAAGCCGCAACTGGCGCGCACTCACGCGCCGCAGCGCTCGACATGCGCATGCACCTGCCTCTGGCATCTGCGCGGACCCATCGGATCAGGGCAAGGGACCGCCCCCTTCCAATGACATGAATCAACAACACAGCCAAAACCAGAACCAGAACCAATACACCGTCGCCGTCCATCCGATCCAGCAAAGCCCCGGCCAGTGGTTCGCCACTTACATCGTCAGCCGCTATGAAAGCGGACGCGAGCGGGTGCTCGAAAACGTCGCGGTACGCGACACGCTGCATCGCACGGAAGCGCAGGCAAAGCAGGTCGCCCGCCAGGCGGGCGAACGCGCGATTACGCGCTTGCGCCGCCATTGAGCGCGCGCATTTCCAAGGAGTCCACCATGTACGCCAATCACGCTGTTTACAAGGGCTATCGCCTCTCGGCACACGTCCATCACGCCGGCGAACAAGCCGGCAAGTCGGGCACCGCGCGCGACAGCTTCGAGGCAACGGTCAACATCATCGCCTTGGGCGGAGAGCCGTCGACCGGTTTGCCGGCGCTGCGCTCGCATCGCGCCGGCAGTCCGCGCGAGGCGATCGAAGCGGCCGTCGCCTACGGTCGCGATGTGATCGACGGCCTGTCGAGCTTTACCAAGGGCAAGCGCAAGGCCGCGGCCACGAAGGCGCACGCGACAGCCTGACGCAGCCGGTACGCCCGGCGCGGCAAGCTCCGCCCCGCGCCAGTTCGTCTTCGCCAGCTCCTCTTCGCCAGCTCATCTTGCGCTGGCTCGCCCGGGCTGGCCCGTCTTGCGCTAGCTCATCTTGCGCGCTTGCCCGTTCTCCACGGGCAACACGCCAAGTTCCGCCATCATCGCCCGTGCGATGGCCATGCGCTTTGGCGCCAGTTCCTCGCGCTGCAGATCCATATTGAGCGCGAAGGCATGGACGCCGCCGCTGCGTTCGACCCACCCCACCCACCAGCCGTGGTTCAGCCCGGCATCCATCGCCCAGCCCGTCTTGGCGTAGATCGCGTGATCGTCATTGGCTTCGACGCGCAGGATCTCGCGCACCCATTGCTGGCTCAGGCGCGACGCCGGTAGCTGGCCCTGTGCCAGCCGCGCCAGAAAGCGCGTCTGTTCGGCCGCCGAGATCGCCAGCGGCCCGCGCAGCCAGAACTGATCCACCACCTTCCCGAGTTGCCGGTTGCCATAGTGGAGCCGGTCGACCCACGTCTGCATCCGCTGCATGCCGATCCGCCGGGCAATGCCCTGGTAGACCGGCACATTCGACATCGCGATCGCCTCGCGCAGATTCATGTCGCGCTGCCACTGCGGGAAGCGCGTCTTGCCGCCGCCATATGGCTGGATCTGGTCCGGATCGGCCACCACGCCGGTCTCGAAGGCGATCAGGCTGTTCGGAATCTTGTAGGTCGACGCCGGCACCATGCGCGTCTTCGCACGCGGTGCATTGACCAGCGTCATCCGGTTCGCCTTGACGTCGAACAGCGCAAAACAGCCGTCGACGTCCAGCCCGCGAAAGTGCGACATCAAATCCTCGCGGGCGACTTCGCTCGGCGCGGCGACGGCGCTTGCCGGCGCGACATCGGCCAGCGCCAGGCGCGCCGCAGGCAGCAGCGCGGCGCCGCCGGCCAGTTGCAGCAGGCGGCGGCGATACAGGCCATGCGCGTGCAGGGACTGCGCTTCGGTACGGGACTTCATGGTCTCTCCTTGTTCGTTGGGGCTGCTGCGATCGGCGGCTTGCCGATGGCAGCGGCAGGTTGTGCGCGCCGGTCCGGCCGGCGTGGCGCATCGCCGACCGGACAGTGCGCATCGTAGCCATGGCGGGGTTCCGGTCCAATCCTGCCCATGCGACAATCCGGCACGGCTGTCACGGCTGTCACATCGAGCGGCCTTTTTTCGCCATCCTTCCGTCCTCCTTCCGCTTGTTTCGCCCCTTTCGCTCCCCCTGCTCCATGCCCGATCCCGTCGTCGTCGAACTGTCCGCCCCGCAATCGGTCAACGGCACGCGCGCCGCCTACCAGTCGGTCTGGCTGCTGGTGCGGCTGCACCACGCCACGCTGGCATCGCCGCAACGGCCACTGGTCTACGCGGACGACCTGCGCGAGCGCATGAGCAATGCGCGCACGCTGCGGATGGCGATCGCCCGTGCCTTCCAGGATTTCGGACGCTGGCAGTTGCAGGTCGGATGGGGCGAGGACGCGAGCCGCGACCCGCGCTTCCTCAATCTGGAAGGACGCAGCCAGGGGCCGTTCTGGCTGGCCGCGCACGAGCGCCAGCGCATCGTCTGCCAGGTCGAAGGCGCGCCCGCCACTGCGCACGAGATTGCCGCCTTTCTCGGTCTGGACCGCGACGGGCGCGCACAAGGCAAGGCCGCCGCGCCGCAGCGGATGGTGACGCAGACCGACCTGTCCTTCTGGCGCCATTTCGTCGACGGCAAGCAGGCGCTGCGCGAGGGGCGATTGCTGACGCCGCTGGCGCGCGACGAAGCGGCTGCCGCAGGCATAGGTGGTAACGGCAGCCATGACGCCCCGGCCGCGCTGACGGCATTTCGCGCCGCGCGCCGGCTCGCCGTCAGCGAATTCGAACACGCCTTTGTCGCGCTGAACGAGGCGCTGCTGTGGCGCCGCCTCGGCGACCGCGCGCAAACCCGCAAGATGCTGCGCGCGCTGCGACGGCGTCGGCGCGGCCACGCGATTGCGGGCAACGACTACCTCGACGCGATGGAAGGCATCGTCGCGGCCTGGTGCGCCTACGACGAGCGCGATCTGCGCGGGGCGCTGGCGCTGTTGCAGGCGCTGGCGCAGAACGCGCCCGGCGCGACGCTGGTGCAGGTGCACCCGCACGTCCGCTTCGAGTGGCACAACCTCGCCGCGCTGATCCAGCGCTCGCATGCGCTGTCGGCGGCCGCGACCAACGACACGGCAGCGGCCGGCACGCTCGCCGAGCAGGCCGTCGCGCATTTCGAGCAGGCGCTGGCGGCGGCCTTCGAATCGAACGTCTCCGATGCCGCTCAGCACGTCGCGGCAAATATCGGCATGGCGCTATGGCTGTTCGGCGAGGCCGGCATCGCATGGTCGGGCGCCTTGCCCGGCGCACTGCCCGGTGCCGTGCCCGGGGTCTCGTCCGAGCGCGAGGCCGAGCGCGCGATCCAGTGGATCGGCCTGTCGGAATGGCTGGGCCGCGGCGCGGGCAATCGCCATCCGTCGGCGTGGAACGCGATCTATCTGATGCGCATCGCCCGCGGCGCCTGCCATACCGCGCCGCGTCCCACGCTGGCCGAATTCCAGGCCGCCGCGCCGATCGGCGTCGCGGCGCTGCGCGACCTCGCGGGCCCGTTCGCCGACGCATTCACCGGTCCGGCCTGGCCCGATTCCTGGCACGAGGTCGCCGCCTGGCGCCTGGCCGAATCGCAGCGCGGCGAGCGCAAGTATCCGCTGCTGCAGCAGAGCAGTCTGTGGTTCGAACTGTCGTGGTATGCCGCCCATGCGGGCCAACTGGAACAGGCGGCCCGTGCGCTGCGTTCGCTGCGCGAGGGGCTGCGGCAATTGGCGGTCAGCGATCGGCAGTATTTCGGCAAGCCGCTGCTCGATGCGCTGCCCGAGCCTGTGCATCGGCTGGCGCAGGACGACTGACCGAGCGCCCGGCAATAAAAAAGGGCCCCCGCCTTCGCGGGGACCCCAACGCACCACCATGGCGCCGGCACGGTGCCGGCGCCCGGCCTTCGATTACACCGGCTCGTCCGTCGCCGGATTCGGCTTGTGGTCGTCGAACCAGCGATACAGCGTCGGCACCATCACCAGCGTCAGCAGCGTCGACGTGATCAGGCCGCCGATCACCACCACCGCCAGCGGGCGCTGCACCTCGGAACCCGGCCCCGTGGAGAACAGGAACGGCACCAGGCCCAGCAGCGCGATGGTCGCCGTCATCATCACCGGGCGGAAGCGCTGGGCGGCGCCCTGCCGCACCGCGGTGTCCAGATCCAGACCGCTGTCGCGCAGCCCGCGGATATAGGACACCAGCACCACGCCGTTGAGCACCGCGATGCCCCACAGCGCGATGAAGCCCACCGATGCCGGCACCGACAGGTATTCGCCGGTGACGAACAGGCCGATGATGCCGCCGATCGATGCGAACGGCAGCACGGTGATGATCAGCGTGGCGAAGCGCAGCGAGTTGAACAGCAGGAACAGCAGGAAGAAGATCGCGGCGATCGTGATCGGCACGATGATCTTCAGGTGGCCCATCGCGCGTTCCATGTTCTGGAACTGGCCGCCCCACTCGAAGTAATAGCCTTCGGGCAGCTTGACCTTGCTGTCTGCCGCCTGCTGCAGTTCGGCGACGAAGCCGCCGAGGTCGCGGTCCTTGACGTTGATCATCACCACCACGCGGCGCTTGGCCATTTCGCGGCTGATCTGCGCCGGGCCGTCGCTGACCTCGATCTTGGCGACGCTCTGCAGCGGCACCTGGATGCCGTCCGGCGTGGTCACCAGCAGCTGGCGGATCGACTGGACATCATGACGGAAGCGCTCCGGCAGGCGGACCGCGGCGCTGAAGCGGCGCTCGCCCTCGAAGATGTCGGTGGCGCGCTTGCCGCCGATCGAGATCTCGATGATGTCGTGGATGTCCGAGACATTGAGCCCATAACGCGCGATCGCCTGGCGGTCGATCTCGATCGACAGGTACTGCTGACCGGTGATGCGCTCGATGCGGATGTCCTGCGAACCCTGGATGCCGCCGGCCACGCGCGCCACCTCGCCGGCCAGCTCGCGCAGCTTGCCGAGGTCGTCGCCGAAGATCTTGACCGCGATATCCGAACGCACGCCGCTGACCATCTCGTCGATCCGGTCGGAAATCGGCTGCGCCATCACGATCTGCACGCCGGGGATCGCCCGCAGCTTCTGCCGGATCTGTTCGGCGATGTCGTCCTGGGTCCAGCCGTCGGGCCACTCGTCGCGGTCCTTCAGGCTGGCGATCGGGGTGGACTCGTTCTGGCTCTGCGGGTCCGCCGGGCTTTCGCCGCGGCCGACGCCGGACACCACCGACTTGACGCCCGGCACGCTGAGCACCAGCTTGTTGGCCTCCTTCTCGAGCTTGATCGATTCCTCCAGCGAGATGTTGGGCACGCGGTCGATCGCCGGAACGATCGAGCCTTCCTTCATCTCCGGCATGAACGACGAACCGAGCAGCGGCACGATCGCCAGCGTGGCCAGGAAGGCGACCACGGCGGCGACCACGGTCTTGCGGCTGTTCGCCATCGCCCAGCCCAGCATCCGCAGATAGTGGCGCTTCAGGAAGGCGATCACCTTGGTGTCGTGCTCCGCACCGCCCTTGAGCAGGTACGACGACAGCACCGGCGACAGCGTCAGCGACAGCACCAGCGAGATCGCCAGCGCGATCGCGATGGTGAAGGCCAGCGGCGCAAACATCTTGCCCTCGGTGCCGGTCAGCGTCATCAGCGGCAGGAACACCAGGATGATGATGCCGACGCCGACGATCACGGGCGTCGCCACTTCCTGCACCGCCTTGACCAGCACCTCGGTCTTGGTCAGCCTCAGTTCATCCTTGCGCCCCAATCGCTCGAACGCGTTCTCGACCACCACCACGGAGCCGTCGACCATCAAGCCGATGGCGATCGCCAGACCGCCCAGCGACATCAGGTTCGCCGATAACCCGACCTGGTTCATCACCATGAAGGTCAGCAGCGGCGTCAGCACCAGCGTGGCCAGCACGATGACGGACGAGCGCAGGTCCCCGAGGAACAGGAACAGCACGATCACCACCAGCACCACGCCTTCGAGCAGCACCTTGGTCACCGTCCACAACGCGGCATCGACCAGTTCGCTGCGGTCGTAGTACGGCACGATCTGCAGCTTGCCGGGCAGCATGCCGCGCTCGTTGATCTCGGCGACGCGCTGCTTGACGCGGCTGACGACTTCCTTGGCGTTGCCGCCGCGCATCATCATCACGATGCCGCCGACCGCCTCGGTCTGGCCGTTCTTGATCAGCGCGCCCTGCCGCACTTCATGGCCGATGGTGACCTCGGCGACGTCGCGCAGATAGACCGGCGTGCCGTTGACCTCCTTGAGCACGATGCTCTTCAGGTCCTCGACGCCCTGGGCCAGGCCCACGCCGCGGATCAGGTACTGCTCGGCATAGTGCGGCAGCACGCCGCCGCCGGAGTTGGCGTTGTTCTGCGCCAGCGCCTGGTACACCTGCTGCACCGAGATGCCGTAGTGGCGCATGCGGTCCGGGTTGATCAGCGCCTGGTACTGCTTGACGTAGCCGCCCTGGGAGTTGATCTCGGCCACGCCCGGAATCGAACGCAGCAGCGGACGCACGACCCAGTCCTGCACGATGCGGCGTTCGGACAGTTCCTCCTGCGTCAGTTCGCGATCGCCGTCGTCGGCACGGTCCAGCGTGTACTGGTAGACCTCGCCCAGACCGGTGGAGACCGGGCCGAGCACCGGCGAGACGCCTTCCGGCATGCGGCCGCCGACCTCGATCAGCCGCTCCATCACGAGCTGGCGCGCGAAATAGACGTCAGTGGCATCGGTAAACACCAGCGTGATCAGCGACAGACCCGCCTTGTTCAGCGAACGCATCTCGACCAGCCCCGGCAGGCCGGTCATCGCGATCTCGATCGGCACGGTGACGAAGCGCTCGACCTCCTCGGGCGAGCGGCCGGCCGCCTCGGTGGCGATCTGCACCTGCACGTTGGTGACATCGGGGAAGGCGTCGACCGACAGCTTGCCGGCGGCGCGCAACCCGAAGAAGAACAGCACGACCGCGATCACGCAGACCACGAGCCGCTGGTTGATGGCAGCTTGGACTAGGGATTGGATCATCGTGGTCAACCTTGCTCGAGGCGTTTGCGCTCGTTATCCAGATGGAACGCGCCATTGACCACGATGCGGTCGCCAGCCTTGACGCCGCTCTGCACCACGCGCATGCCGTCGCTCTCGGCACCGAGCTTGACCGGCACGGCGCGATACAGGCCTTCGCCCTGCTCGACGTAGACCTGCTCCTCGTTGCCATCGCGCACCACGGCCGAGCCGGGCACCACCAGCCGCTCGGTCGGCCGGCTGGCGATCACCATGCTGGCCAGCATCGCGGGCTTCAGGCGACCCTCGCGATTGTCCAGTTCTGTGCGAACCAGCACCGTGCGCGACTCGGGATTGACGGTGCGGCCCACATAGATGAGCTTGCCGGCGATGCGGCTGCGGCCCGTGCCGGCCCCCAGCGACGGCACGTCGATCTCGACGGTCTGCCCCTCGGCCACCAGCGCGGCCTGCTGCTCGGGCACCTCGGCGACGACCCAGACGCGCGACAGGTCGGCCACCGTGTACAGCGAATCGGCGGGCTGCACCACCTGCCCCTGCGCGACCTTGCGCTCGACCACGGTGCCGCTGATGCTGGAGTACACCGGCGAATACGAATTGATGCTGCCGCCCTTGGACAGCTCGGCGATGGCCGCCTTGGACATGCCGAGCACGCGCAGCTGGTCGCGATAGGCGTGCATCTCGGCGTTGGCGATCGCATATTCGCTCTCGCGGCGCTGCAGCTCGCCGCGGCCGATCACGTCGGCGGCGAACAGCTGGCGCGCGCGCTCGGCGTTCTGCGCCTGCAGTTGCGTTTGCGCCAGCGCCTTCAGATACGACATCTGCGCGGCGCCCAGCTCGCTGCTGTGCAGGCGCGCCAGCACCTGGCCGGCCTTCACTTCCTGGCCGGGCATCGCGTAGAGGTCGGTCACGCGCCCGGTCACGGACGCGCCGATGCGCGCGACGCGCTGCTCGTCAAAGTCGATGCGGCCGGCCACGTGCAGCATCTCGCTGAACGGGCTGGTGGTCACCGGCGCGACCTTCAGCTGCTGCTGCAGCGACGGCTCGGGCTTGACTACCCCGGGCGGCAGCTTGGGGGCCTCGGCCGCGGGCGGCGGCTCCTCGGAACAGGCCGCGAGCGTCAACATCATGGCGGCAGCCACCGCCAGGGTACGGAGGGAAAAGGGGCGCATGGTCAGTCTTGTTTCGATTCAGTGGAGAAGGTCGCGGCGGTCGGGGCCATGCCCGGCGGCGTCATGCCGGGCGCCATCGACAGCAGGCGTTCGATCTGGATCACGGCCATCTGCTGGTCGTATTGCGCGGCGATCAGTTCGTTGCGCGCGTTGCGCAGCGTGCGCTGGGCATCGATGACCTCGAGGATGCCGCGCTCGCCGTAGCGGTAGGCCGCCTGCGCGACCTGCAGCGCGTTCTCGGCCTCGCGCACGATGCCGGACTCCAGCGCGGTGACCTGGGCCTGCGTGATTTCCAGCTGGCGGTACGCCGACTCGAGCTCCTGGCCCAGTTCGAATTCGCGCAGCTCGTAGGCATTGCGCGCCTGCGTGGCCTGCGCGACCGCCTCGCCCACCGGCCCCTTGCGACGGTCCCACAGCGGAATGGTCAGCACCAGGCCGACCTGCGAGACGCTGTTGTCGGGTTCGCGCGTGGTGCTGGCGCGCACCGCCAGCTCCGGCAGCCGCAGCGAGCGCTGGTAGTCGACCGCCAGATTGGCGCGCTCCAGCTCCATGCGGCGCTGGACCAGTTCGGCGTTGGCCGTGTTCAGCCGCTCGCGCATCACGGCCAGATCGGGCACGCTCGGAAGCTGGCCCAGGCTGCCCGCCAGCGCGAACTTCGGCGGCAGCGCGCCGCCGACCTGCTGGCGCAGCGCCGCCTTGGCCTGGTCGACGCGGTATTCGGCGCTCTGCAGCGACTTCTGCGCGGCCAGCAACTCGGTCTCGGCACGGATCAGCTCATAGCGCGGCGCCTCGCCGACCTCGACGCGCAGGCGCGCCCGCGAATGGACCTGCTTCATCATCGCCAGGTCTTCCCGTGCCGCCGCCAGTTCGCTCTCGCGGCGCAGCACGCCGTAGTAGCCGGTTTTGACCCGGCCGGCGAGGTCGGCGTAGAAGGCCTGCAGACCGGCTTCAGTCGCGTCGAGATTGCGCTCGGCGATCGAGCGGCGCAGGCTGCGTTGCTGGGGGTAGTCGAGGCGCTGCGTGATCGAGAAGCTGGGGGCGTTTCCCTCGGCAACGCCGGCCTGCCGGCCGCGCAGGCGGCCGTACATCATTTCGACCTGGGGATTCGGATAGGCGCCCGCGCTGGTGACGGCGGCGCTGGCGGCGTCCACGCCGGCATGCGCGGCGACCACGCCCTTGTTCGAGTTCTGGGACAGGGAAAGCAGTTGCTCCAGCGAGAAGGCATCGGCGGCAAAGGCCGACGACACCCCAAGCGAAAGCGACGCTATCAGGGTAAGCGTAGAGATCTTCATGGCAACGAGAAAAAGCCGGACCACTGCATGCCGGCTTCGCGCGGACGGCGTTACCGCGACAAGCACACGGCCCACGGCGGCGAAGGCCGCGAGCAAGACACGCAGATAGGAGGCGCGGCCGGTCCGATACGGGACTGGACCGGCGCGTCAGCGATCAGGCAGTGAGGATGGGGGGCTTGAACAGCGCCGCGGGCAGTGGCGGCGCGCGACCGTGGCGAGGCGGAGAGACATCGCCGGAAGGCAGTTCGAGCGGCGCCGTCGGCAGGGCGAACAGCGCGCTGGATTCCTCGATTTCGTCGAGCACGTCGGGCGGATCAAGCAGATCGGCCGACCAGATATTGCAGTAGCCTGGCGAGGGCGCGGATTCGACGACGTCGTCGGCATGGATGCCGTCGTCGCCGGGCGCGACGATGCGGCTGCCGTCCTCATCGCTGGAGAGCGTGCGGGCGGCCACGGCGGCAACCGCCGCCATGCTGCAAACCAGCGGTCCGACCCGCATCTGGCCGGGACCGAGCCCCGCCGCCGCGTCCAGACGCGTGCCGGCCTGCGCTCCAAAGGAGAGCAGGAACAGGCAGCACGCGATCAGAAAGGGCAGTAAGGCTCGCATCAAGGGGAAGTTGGCGTCGGTATGCAGGCAAGCGCACGACGCCAGGAATATGACGGCTGGTGCCCTGCGTAATAAGACGCAAGAGCGGCATTGTAACCGAATGCAATCGCATGGACAGGGTTAGCCCTAGGTTGTTCCCGAAAACGTGACGATCTGGATATCGGGCGGGGTGTTCCCCCCGCCCGTTCCGACCGATTTGCCGCCGGATTTGCCGCCCGATTTGCCGCCCGATTTGCCGCCCGATTTGCCGCCCGATTTGCCGCCCGATTGCGCCCCACCGCGCCCGATCGGCGCCCGGTCCGCGCCCGACTTGCGCCCGGCCTCTGCCCCGCCTGCTCCCCCGGCTTTCGCCAGTTCGGCCGGTCAGGCCACGGTCCCGCCGACACCCGGCGCGGGTGCCAGCCCGACCTTGCCCGGCGCCGTCTCGTCGCGGTCGGCCTCATCGCCACCCGCCTTGTCCAGGTCCATGCCGGTGGTTTCCGGCAGCATCAGCGCCGCGAACACGACCAGCGCGTACCCGGCCCCGGCGACGATGGCGATGGCCAGCGGCAGCGAGGTCCGGCCCGAGCTGAGCCAGCCGACCGACAGCGGAAAGAAGGAGCCGATCACCCGCCCGAGGTTGTACGAGACGCCGTAACCGGTCGCGCGGATATCGTTCGGATACGACTCTGAGATGGTCGCGCCGATACCGGAGAACACGCCCTGCATCAGCACGCCCAGCGGAAAACCGAGGAACAGCATCGACAGGTTGGAAACGGGGATCACCATATAGATCAGCGCCATCGCAAACGCGCCGGCGGCGAACAGCACATAGGTCGGCCGCCGTCCCAGGCGGTCGGTCGCATAGGCGCCCGCCACGTAGCCGACCAGCGAACCGAGGATGGTCACCGCCAGATAGGAGCTGGTGCCGAACACCGACAGGCCGCGCTCGGTCTTCAGGAAGGTCGGTAGCCAGGTCGCGATCGCGTAGTAGGCGCCGAGCATGCCGCCCGACAGCAGGCTGCACAGCACGGTCTTGCGCAGCAGCGGCCGCCGCACCAGGCGGCTCAGTTCATGCCACGCCGAGCCGCGTTGCGCGGCGCGCTCGGCGCGCGTCTTGACGAAGACCTCGGGCTCGTCGAGGTTGCGGCGCAGATAGAACACCACCAGCGCCGGCACGATGCCGAGGAAGAAACAGACGCGCCAGGCCGTCTCGGCCGGAAACAGGCTGAAGGTCAGGCCATAAGCCAGCGCCGCCGCGCCCCAGCCGAATGAATAGCTGCTCGCGGTGAAGCCAGAGTATTTGCCGCGGTGCGCGGGATTTCGAATCATCTCGGTCACCAGCACCATGCACAGCGACGACTCGCCGCCAAAGCCGATGCCCTGGATCATGCGGAACAGCATCAGCTGCTCGGGCGAATTGGCCAGCCCGCACAGGAAGCAGGCAACGGTGAACACCACGATGGTCCAGCGCAATACGCGCACGCGGCCATAGCGGTCGGCCAGCATGCCGGCGCCGATCGCGCCGATCAGCGACGACACCAGCGTCCACGTGACGATCGCCCCGGCGGTCGACTTGCTCATCTGCCACTGCGTCAGCAGCGTCGAGATCAGGAAGGAATAGATCATGAAGTCGAACACGTCGACCGCATGACCGAGGAAGGCGCCGTAGAAACCCTTGCGCTCCATCCGCGATAGCTCTTTGAACCAGTCCAGCATGATCGTCGCTCCTTGTCAGTGTGGGGCATCGTGGCGGCGTGTTGCCGCGTGGTTGGCCGCGTGGCGTGCGAATTCGGTGGGGTGGGATGCCGGGCGAGTGGCGTGGCGCGTTGCCCCGCGTCCTCGGCCGTTGCCTCGTGCGTCCTCAGCCGGGCGGAGGCCGGAAGCCGAAGCCCGCCGCCTCCAGAAGACTGGCGAAGCGCAGCGAGGTCAGATCGCGGTAGCGTCCCGCGACGATCTGCACGCCGACCGGCAGGCCGCTGCTGCCGGGGCCGATTGGCGCAACGGTCGAAGGCAGCCCGCACAGGCCCGAATGGCCGGCCCAGAACAGCTGCGTCGTCATCGGCTGCGGCTTGCCGTTGACGTCCAGATGGCGCTGCCACGGCTCGCCGGCCTCGTCCAGCTCGAAGGCGGTCGTGGCCGCCGCCGGGCACAGCAGCACGTCGTAGTCGTCGAAGAAACGTTGCCAGGCCAGGGCGAAGCGCTCGCGCGCGTGTTGCAACAGCAGCCAGTCCCGGTGGCGCAGCGTGGCGCCGGCATGCTGGAGCACGGCGTAACGCGCATCGTCCGGGGATGCGGCCGCGGCCTGGTCCAGCGCCTCAGCAAACGCGCCGTCCGGCATATGGGCCGAGGTGGTCGCGCGCAGCAGCAGCACGTAGACGCGCCACAGCTCTTCGGCCGCGAATGACGGACGCACATGCCAGGCGACACTGGCGCCCTGCCCTTCAAGCCAGCGGCCCAGCCCTTCGATGCAGTCGCTGACTTCACGGTCGGCCTCGGCCTGCGGGTGCGACGGCAGCACCGCCACGCGAAATTGCGCCAGCGTATCGAGCCGGCACGGCGGCAGGGCCAGGCGATAGGCCACCGCATCGGCGCCTTCGGGACCGGCGATGGCGTGCAGCACCAGTTCGAGATCGCGCGCGCTGCGGGCGATCGGCCCGGCCACGTTGATGTCCTGCATGCCGAACGAGGCCGCACCGGTGCCATGGCCGCTCAGCGGCACGATGCCGTGGCTGCTCTTGTGCGAGAACACGCCGCAGTAGTGCGCGGGATTGCGCAGCGAAGAACCGATGTCCGAACCGATGTCGAACAGGCTCATGCCGGCGCAGACGGCCGCCGCGCTGCCGCCCGACGAACCGCCCGGCGTGCGCGACGGGTCGTGCGGATTGCGCGTGGTGCCGTAGACCGCGTTGTAGCTCTGCCAGTCGCGCAGGCCGAGCGGCACATTGGTCTTGCCGATCAGCACGGCCCCCGCCTCGCGCAGCCGCTGGACGACGGTGGCGTCACGACCGGCGACATGCTCGCGCAGCGCCGGATTGCCGCAGATGGTCGGCCAGCCGGCCACGTCGAACGATTCCTTGATGGAGAACGGCACGCCATCGAGCGGCCCCAGCACCCTGCCTTGGCGGCGGCGCGCGTCGCTGGCGCGCGCCTGCTCGCGCGCGGCATCGAAATCGGCCAGCACGATGGCGTTCAGCAGCGGATTGCGTTCGGCCCAGGCGGCGTGGCACAGATCGAGCAGTTGCTCGGCGCTGGTGCGGCCTTCGGCGAGATCGTCGACGGCCTGCCACAGCGGGCGATAGCGCGCGTCAGATCCGGCGGTTGCCGTTTTAGGGCGCGGTGGAACGCCGGCGCGGGCGGGAATGGACGGGGACGTTGGCAGGCTCACGTCGGCTCCTGTTCTTGTTGTTGCCTGTTGTTATTGCCGCGACCCTGACGGCAGCACCCGGCCTCTCTGCTGGAGTCCTGGGTTTGTGCTGCGTCGGTATACTATATGCAATAGTTTAGGGCGCACCAAGGTTCCCCGGCATTGGCGGAAACCCTCGCACCGCCGGTGCGCCCCAGGCGCGGGCGGCGTCGCGGATGCGCTTTACGCAAGAATCGGCCCAGCGGGACGTGGGCCACCATGCGGTGCGCCGCGTTGGCCGAGAGATGGAATCGCTCCCGGACGAATGCTTGGCGTCGGGAGAGCGGCGTCGGAGAGCGGCGCCAGGAGGGCGGAGTCGGCGGGGCGGGTCAGCAGAGCCGAATCAGGAGAAGGAAAAGAAAAACCGCCCCGGAGGGCGGTTCGGGCGCTGCCAGCAGCGCTTTGCCGGTACGTTGGCGCTTATGCCGGGCGATGCCCGCAGCCCGCGCGGCCGAACAGGCACTGCACGAAGCGCAGCACATCGGCCGCCCGCAGCGGGATCAGCGGCGTGGCATGGCGGACGGCATCGCGGGATGCGTAGTGGCGCAGCAGTTGCTGGCCGACCGGGGTGTCCAGGTACGACGCCCGGGCGGTGGTGTCGCGGTAAGTCATGGTCTTTCTCTATTGCGTTTACAACGGTTGACAGTATACACAAATTTTGTGCATTGCGCCATGACGGTGCGGCGGCACGCCCCGAAGCCGTGCGTGCACGCGATGCCGTGCCCATCTACAGCGGACCGCAAGCAGCCGCGGACCAGCGCATGCGGCGCCGCTACCGTGGTGCGGCGCGACAGAGAAAACCGAAGGGAAGGAGAAGGACCGGAGGACTTGTCCCGGTGTCAGACGTCAGGCGTCAGGCCTGAGCGTGAGGCGTGAGGCGTGAAGCGTGAGGCGTGAGGCGTGAGGCGTGAGGCGTCAGGCGTGAGGCGTGAGGCGTGAGACGTGAGGCGTGGGGCGTGGGGCGTGGGGCGTGGGGCGTGGGGCGTGGGGCGTGGGGCGTGGGGCGTGGGGCGTGAGGCGTGAGGCGTGAGGCGTGAGGCGTAAGACGTGAGGCGTCTGGCGTCAGCCGTCAGCCGTCAGCCGTCAGGCGTCAGGCGTTCAGCGCCCAGGCTCAAGCAGCGTGCTGCTCGCCCACCGGCAGCTCGGCCGCCTTGGCCGCGCTGTAGACATGCCGCGCGGCCAGCAGGGCTGCGAGATCCGCATCGCCGGCGATGACCGCCTGCAGGATCTGCGCGTGTTCGTCCCAGTTCTGCCGGGCGCGCACCGTGTTGGCCGGCCCGAACAGCACCGCGGTGCGCTCACGCAGCGAGCGCATCATTTCCTGCAGCACGCTGTTGGCGGCGATATTGCCGAGCACCTCGTGGAAGCGCGAGTTCAGTGTCAGCAGTTCGTCCGCCTTGCCCTGCGCCGCCGCCTCCATGCCCTGCTGCAATACCGCCTCGAGTTCGGCGATCAGTCCCGGATCGCGCCGCTGGGCGGCCAGCTTGGCATTCAGCCCCTCCAGCGTGGCGCGCACCTCGACCATCTCGCGGACGATATCCGGCGACAGCTTCGCCACCGAGGCGCCGCGGCGCGGTTCGATCAGCACCAGCCCTTCGCTCGCCAGCGCCCGCAGCGCCTCGCGCACCGGGATGCGGGACACGCCCAGCTCCGCCGACAGCTTGTTCTCGACCAGCCGTTCGCCGGGCGCGTAGTCGCCCTTCAGGATGCGCTCGCGCAGCTTGTCGGTGACCAGCGCGAACAGCGGCGAATGGCTGGCGCCCAGGCTCACGACTTCCTGATCGGGCGCGGCGGAAACGGAGGGGCGGAGGGACATGGCGGATGCGAGGCGATCGGATTGGACAGCGCGATTTGGCGGGACCGTGGCGCGGTTTGGTGGCGCCGCGGACGGCACCGGCCGGTGACACCGGCTGGTGCAAGGCCCGCACCAAAGGCTGGCGTTATTGTATACCAGCAACCGAGCGAAGCGGCGCGGTCGCCGCTCTTGACGATCACCGGCCTTCTCAGTCCCGCTGGAACGTGAAACTGTCGGCGTAGATGTGCTCGGTGCTCGCGCCGCGATCCAGGAAGGCCTGGCGCGCGTCGCGGATCATGTCCGGCGAGCCGCACAGATAGATCGCATGCTCGGACAGATCGCCGAGATCGTCGACCGCGGCGTGATGCACATAGCCACGCCGGCCCTGCCAGCCGACGCCGCCACGCGACAGCACCGGGACATAGCGAAAGTCGTACAGGCGCTCGGCCCAGCCCTCGATCTGCTCGTGCAGATAGAGATCGCCCTCCTCGCGCATCCCCCAATACAGGGAGACCGGCGGGCAATCGGGATCGTCCATCAGCGATTCGAGGATCGCCTTGATCGGCGCGATGCCGGTGCCGGTCGCCACCATCAGCAGCGGGCGGTAGTCGCGGGCGCGATAGAAGAAGTTGCCGTGCGGCAGCTCGACCTCGACCGCATCGCCCGGCGCCAGGCCCGGCAGGATGCGGTCGGTGACCGCGCCGCCCGGAATGCGGCGGACATGCAGTTCGATGCTGCCGCCCTGCGGCACCGACGCCATCGAGAAACTGCGGGCCTGCCCCTCTGCCGCGATCAGCTTCAGGTACTGGCCGGGCCGATAGTCCAGCGCCGCCTCGAGATCGGGCACTTGCAGCCGGACCTGCAGCACGGTCGGCGTCAGCGGGCGAACCGCCTCGATCCGCGCGCGATGCCGCATCGGCTCGGCGCAGGCCTCGTCCTCGCGCGCGGTGCTGATCACGAGATCGCCAACCGGCTGTGCCTGGCAGGCCAGCGCATAGCCCGCGGCCGCCTCGTCGGGCGCCAGCCCCATCGGCTCCTCCTCGTAGCGGACGTCGCCCTCGACCAGCTTCAGCCGGCAGGTACCACAGCCGCCCAGCTGGCAATCGTGCGGCAGCGCGATGCCGGCCTTGAGCGCGGCCTGCAGCAGCGTTTCGCCGCGCTCGACGAAGAAGGCCTGCTGCGTTTCGAGGATCTGGATGCGGTGAGACATGATGCGTTCCGAATAGCCGGTTGAAAGAGGCGGCGCGCGTTCAGCGCGCCGTTCAGCGCCTGGCTCAGCGCCTGGCTCAGCGCTAGGTTCAGCGCTTGATGTCGGCCTGCACCACCACCTTCAGGTCCTGCGGTGCCAGCAGTTCCTGCAGCGCCTGCAGCGCGGCGAGGCCGGCCTGCGTGTCCTGCTCGCCGTTGCCGCCGCTCAGGCCGATGCCGCCGATCACCTGCTCGTTGACGACGATCGGAAAGCCGCCGACGAAGGCAGCGAA
This sequence comes from Cupriavidus sp. R6-3, assembly GCF_059772245.1. Lineage (NCBI taxonomy): Bacteria > Pseudomonadati > Pseudomonadota > Betaproteobacteria > Burkholderiales > Burkholderiaceae > Cupriavidus > Cupriavidus sp. R6-3. The sequence goes on along the minus strand of NZ_JCBAJO010000003.1, from coordinate 81,689 downwards.
CTTGCCCTCGAAGCTCCACTGGATGCCGAAGGCCTCGTTGCCCGGCAGCGCGGGCCCGTTCGGCGGCGTCGTGAACAGGTGGGTCGAGCGCTTGTGGCCGGCGGCGGTAAAGGCCTTGTTCCACGCGATCTGCGGCCCGGTGATGCGGGCGCCGTCCATCCGCTCCAGCACCAGCGGATAGCCGCCCTCGTCCACCACGCAGATGGACTCGAGCACGCCGATCTCCTCGGACTTGGCGATGGCGGCGGCCACCATATGGCGCGCTTCGCGCAGTTCGAGCTTGATGGCTTGTTTCATGCGATGTTCTCCTGGTCGATGTCGCGTTGCGATGCTGCGATGCTGCTGCGCTCACAAGCCGCGGTAGACGGTCTTGATCTGGGTATAGAACTCGAGGCCCGTGCGGCCGGACTCGCGGAAGGTCGAGGTGCTCGAGCGCTTGAGCCCGCCGAACGGCGCGTTGACGAGATTGCCGGTGGTGGTGCGGTTGATCTTCACCGTGCCGGCCTCGATGTCGGCGGCGAAGCGATGCATGTAACGCGGATTGCGCGTGACGATCGCCGCGGCCAGGCCGTACTCGGTGTCGTTGGCCTTGGCGATCGCATCGGCGTAGTCGCTGAACGCGATGATCGCGATCACCGGCCCGAAGATCTCCTCTTGCGCGATACGCATCTGCTGCGTGACGTCGGTGAAGACGGCCGGCGACACATAGAAGCCGTTGTCGTACTCCGGGCCGGTCAGCCGCTCGCCGCCGCACAGCAGCGTCGCCTCGGACTTGCCGATGTCGATATAGCGCAGCACGTTGTCGAGCTGGTTGCGCGTGGCCAGCGGGCCGAGGTCCATGCCGGGCGTCAGGCCGCTGCCGATCTTCAGCGTCTTGACGCGGGCCAGCAGCTTCTCGGTATAGGCCTCGCGCACGGACTCGGCAACCAGCACGCGGCTGGTACCGGTACAGGCCTGGCCGCTCAGCGAGAAGCCGCCCTTGATCGTCAGCTCGACGGCCTGGTCGAGGTCGGCATCCTCCATCACCAGCAGCGGATTCTTGCCACCCAGCTCCATCTGCGTGCGCGTGGTCAGCGGCACCGAGCGATGGATCTGCTCGCCGGCACGGGTCGAGCCGGTAAACGAGATCGCGCGCACCGCGGGTGCCTGCGTGATCGCGGCGCCCACGTCGGCGGCGCTGCCGGTGATGAAGTTCAGCACGCCCTTGGGCAGGCCCGCGTCGATCAGCGCCTCGGCCAGCCGATAGCCGCTCAGCGGCGCATCGGACGACGGCTTGAACACCACCGTATTGCCGGTGATCAGCGCCGGCGCGATCTTGCGCGCCGGGATCGAGATCGGGAAATTCCACGGCGAGATCACCGTCGCCACGCCCAGCGGCTCGCGCTGCGTGTAGACGAGCATGTCGCCATCGTCGTTGGGGAACGATTCGCCGGTGAAGGTCTGGCCCTCGACGGCATAGAAGCGCAGCGTCTGCGCCGAGCGCAGGACCTCGTCGCGCGCGAGGCTCAGCGCCTTGCCTTCCTCGCGCGTGAGTTCCCGCGCGATGCTGTCGGCATTGGCTTCGAGCTGTTGCGCGGCGCGGTTCAGGATGGCCGCGCGGCGGCCGATCGGCGTGTTCTTCCAGCCGTCGAAGGCGGCAGCGGCAGCGGCCACCGCGGCCTGGCCATCTTCGGCGGCGGACGCCTGGAAGCGGCCCACCACGTCATGCGTATCGGCGGGATTGATGTTGTCGAAGGTTCGGCCGGACTGGCACGCGGTCCATTCGCCATCGATGTAGTTGTAGAACGGTTCCATCTGTGCGGCGCTCATCAGGCGGTTAGGGGAAGAAGCGCGGCGCCGCGAAGGCGCCGCGCGCGGACCGGGCGATCAGGCCGCCAGTTCGAGCTCGGGCAGCGGCAGCTCGTGCGCGACATAGTCGTAGTACAGCGCGGTCGTATAGAGCAGCCGCATCTGTGCGCCGATCTCGCAGATCTTCAGGCAGCGCCGCTGCAGCTCGGGCGTATCGGCATGCTCGAGCACGATCTGGTAGCCGCGCTCGCCGTGGATCTCGTCCGAGACGATATGCAGGTCGAAGAACTCGACCTCCTCGTCGGTGAACTGGTACTTCTCGCGCAGCGTCGGCGTCTGCTTGCGGTAGATCGACGGCACCTGCGACTCCAGCCCGACCACCAGGCCGGCCACCGCGACGATCGGGTCCTCGCGCATCGCCACCGAATAGCACCAGGCCTGCAGGCCGCGCGTGGTGGGCGACATATTGTCGGGATCGATCACGCGCTCGCGCGTGGTGCCGCAGGCCTCGGCGAAGCGGATCAGCAGGTCGGTGTGGCGATCGCCGCCGATTTCCTCTTCGTACATATTGGCCAGCAGGAAATCCTTGGCCTCGGTATACCGATCCGGCATGCGGGCGTAGATATAGCCCAGGTAGTCGGCGAACGGCCCGACATAGTGATAGTGGTTCTCGGCCCAGCGGGCGAGGTGGGCGCGGCTGAGCTTGCCGGTGGCCCAGGCCTTGCTGAACGGCGCCTGGTTGGCGCTTTTGCCCTTGATCGCTTCTTCCAGGGCGGCACGGAATTCTTCTCGGTTCATCAGTTCGGCCATGTGGGGCTCCTTGTTGGCTGACGTTCGGAATGGGTTGGATCGGGCGGATCGTTCGCTCGATGTTTGTATACTATATACACTTAGGCTGGGCGGACAAGGTCCTGCGGAGGTTTATTCATCGGGGTTTACCTTGGTGCGGTGGTGGCCGTGCGCGGGGAAGCGAAGGCAGCGCGGGCAGCCGGCGTCAGGCCGCGATCGTGGCGCCGGTTTCCGCGGCCGCCTGCAGGCGCCGCCATGCCAGGCCCGCCAGCGCCACATCTTCCAGGCCGACGCCGACGGACTTGTAGATGACGATGTCGTCGTCGCTGCGCCGGGGCTGCGTCCGGCCCAGCACCACGTCCGCCAGCTCGATCAGCTTCGCCTCGGGCAGCACGCCCTGCCCCGCCATTACGATGTCGCCGGCTTCGCGCGTGGACTGCGGCTTCCACTCGACGACCACCGCCGAGGCGCGCGACAGCGCCACGTCGTCCAGTTCGCGCGTATGCGGCAGGCTGGAACCGATGGCCGCCACGAAGGCCCCGGGCTTGATCGCCTCGCCCGAAAACAGCGGCGTGGTCGAGCGCGAGGCCGTCACGACGATGTCGGCCTCGCGGACCGCGGCTTCGGCCTCGGTCGCGATCACCGGGATGCCGCAGCTCTGGCTCAGGCGCTCCGGCATATCGGCCGGCGCGTACGGGTCGCACAGCAGGATGCGCTCGAGCGGCAGCGCGGCGCTCAACTGCCGTGCGTGGGCAGCGCCCTGCGTGCCGGCACCGAACAGCGCCAGCGTGCGCGCGTCGGGCCGCGCCAGATGGCGCGCCGCGACCACCGTGCAGGCGGCGGTGCGCAGGCGCGTGATCGCGCCCGCATCGAACGAGGCCAAGGGCCGGCCGTCCTCGGTCGAGAACAGCAGGATCACGAAGGAAAACTGCCCGTCGATGGTGGTGTAGACCTTGCCGCCGGCCACGCCCTGCTCCGGGATCACCGCGCCCAGCGTCGACAGCTTGACGCCACCGGCCTCGGTGCGGATGCGCTGCTGCATGGCGGCGCTGCCCTGCCCGAAGCTGCGGAACGCTTCGAGCATGATGCGTTGCACGTCCTCCGGTGCGACGTGGCGATCGACCATTTCGTCTGTGATGTGCTGCATCGGGTCTCCTGCGATGGTGGATGGATGAAGTTGGAATGAAGTCGGAGTCGGAGTCGGAGTCGGGATCCGGGTCAGGGTCGAGGTCGAAGGCGAGCGGTCCCGCGGCTCAACCCTGCAGCGCCAGCCGCACCAGCACGGCGATCGCCCCCGCCGCGCACAGGGCCAGCAGCAAGCGCCGCACGGCCACGGCCGAGACACGCGTCTTGAGCCGGCTCGATACCGCAAAGCCGGCGAGCAGGAACGGCGCGAGCAGCGCGCTCAGCGTCAGGTCCGCGATACCGAAGCGCCCCGCGCCCGCCAGCATCGCCAGCGACAACACGGCGCCGCCACCGAGGATGCAGCCCACGGTGGCGCGCATTGCGGCCGGACTCATGTGCTGCATCACGATGGCAAAGGGCGGCGCGCCCGCCGATGTCAACGTCGCCATGAAGCCCGACGCGGTGCCGGCGATGGCGAGATTGCCGGCAGAGGGCCGCACGCGCCAGCCAAGGGCGCTGAGCACGACCGCCACCAGGATCGACAGCGAGAACACCACCGCCAGCCACTGCGGCCGCAGCCACGCAATGGCCAGCACGCCGATCAGCCCGCCGATCGTGCGGCCGAGCAGCGCCGTTCCCGTCAGCCGCCAGGCGATCGCCTCGCGCTCGCGCAGCGCGGCCAGCAGCGACAGGCAACCACCCATCGTCAGCAGCGGCCCCGGCACCAGTTGCGGAAAGAACATCGCGGCCAGCGGCGCCGCCAGCATCGCGAAGCCGATGCCGCCGACGCCCTGCAGGCAGGCACCGGCAAAGATCGTCACGCCCATCCAGCCGTACTCGGACAACGGCACGGCCGGCAGCAACGACGTGGCCGGCGACAGCGTCGGCAACAGACTCGCAATCAGCGCGGGCAACGTGGTTGTCATGACGAAGCGGCGGTTGGAACAGGACAGGCGGCCGCGATGCGGGCGTCGCGTGGGCTGCACAGCGGTGGAATACCTGAGCAGCGCATGTTGGTATACAGTCTACATACCGGCGCAGGCAAAACGCAACCCGATTTGCCGCGCGCCGCACCGCAACGGTGTTTCCTTGTCCGCATCTTTCCCAGTTCTGGTGCGGCTTCCCGGCGCCGCACCCCACTCCGGTATCAGCGTATATCCGTATACGATTTCGCTTGGCGACACCGCCATACGGAATATAGTATACCGTTCAGACCCCCACCCGAAGGACGGTCGAGCTACACGAACCACCCTCTCGCCCCACGGAGCTTTCATGCAACACGAAGTCGTGATCGGTGCCGCGCACTGGATATATCTCATGGGGGTCGCGGTCATCGTGCTGACGATGATCCTGCGCGCCAATGTCGTCGTGCCCTCCATCGTGGGGACCGCGCTGGTCGTGTTCGCGCTGACCGGCAGCCCGGTGTCCGCGCTGGCGGGCGTGTTCTCGGCGAGCCTGGTGGCCGCCAAGGAGCTGTTCAATATCTTCCTGGTCATCGCCTTCATGACCGCGCTGCTCAATGCGCTGAAGACGCTGCGCTCGGATATCCGCATGGTCGAGCCCTTCCGCGTGGTGATGAAGAACGGGCACAGCGCCTTCTTCATCCTCGCCGGCGTGACCTATGTGATCTCGCTGTTCTTCTGGCCGACGCCCGCGGTGCCGCTGGTGTCCGCCATCCTGCTGCCGGCGGCGATCGCGGCCGGGCTGCCGCCGCTGGCGGGCGCGATGGCGATCGCGATCGCCGGCCAGGGCATGGCGCTGTCCTCCGACTATGTGATCGGCGTCGCCCCCGGCATCAGCGCCAAGGCGGCGGGCGCCGCGGTCAGCGCCGCCGTGGTCGCGGACCGCGCGCTGACCCTGTCGATCATCACCGGCGCGATCGCGCTGTGCCTGGCCTATCTGTCGATGCGCAAGCACATCGTTCCCGCCAGCGGTACGCTGCTGGACCGGTGGCAACAGCGCGCCAGCGGCACGACGCTGGGCGTCGATGGCGGCGGCACCTTCGACAAGGCGGAGATCGCCCGCGCCACCGCGCATGAAGAGCCGCTGGCCACCGAATCCAATATCGAGGCCAGCCTGTCGATGGTCGAGCGCAAGCGGATCAAATGGTCGAAGTGCTTCGCCATCGTGACGCCGATCGCCTTCCTCGCCGTGGTCACCGTGATGGTGCTGCCCAAGCTGGGCACCGGCGTGCAGGACCTGAAGGGCGGCGAGGCCGCTGCCCTGGTCGGCGGCGTGGCCGCGGTGCTGATGATACTGGCCACGCTGGCCGCCGAAGGCCCGCGCCGGATGCTGGACGTCTGCCCCGAGCACATCACGGACGGCTTCGTGTTCGCCTTCAAGGCGATGGGATCGGTACTGCCGATCGCGGGCTTCTTCTTCGTCGGCGCCGGCGAGACCGCCGCGCACATCCTCGGCCTGCCGCCGGGCAAGGCGCCCAGCCTGCTGTTCGAGCTGATCCAGTCGTACCAGCACCTGATTCCCGACAACCACATGCTCGTCGCGTTCGGCGTGCTGCTGGTCGGCATGATCACCGGCATCGACGGCTCCGGCTTCGCGGGCCTGCCGCTGACCGGCACGCTGGCCGGCGCGCTGGGCCCGGTGGTGGGCTTCGATCCGGCCACGCTGGCGGCGGTCGGCCAGATGGGTGCGGTCTGGACCGGCGGCGGCACGCTGATCGCCTGGTCCTCGCTGATCGCGGTGGCCGGCTTCGCCCGGGTGCCGGTGCTCGACGCGGTGCGGGCGCTGCTGATCCCGGTGGTGATCGGGCTGGCGTGCTCGACCGTGGCGGCGATGCTGCTGTGGTCCTGACCTGGCCGCCGCCATGCCCTGCCTTGCGCCATCGGCGAGCCGTTTGTGGACGGGCATCCGTGGATAGCGGCATTCGTAGATTGACAGACACGTAGACAGCAACAAGCAGGACAACATCATGCCCAAGGTTCTTCTTCACCGGCACGGCCAGCTCCACAGCGACGAGGTCGCGCCCCGCACCAACCTCGTCGTGCGCGCCGGGATCCGGCAGTTTCCCTATCCGAACCTGCGCTACGAGTGCGGCATGGGCAAGTGCTCGAAATGCGCCTGCCGCGTGCTGGCGGGCGCAGAGCACCTGCCGCCGCCGAACTGGAAAGAGAAAAAGCAGCTGGGCGAGCGGCTCGAACAGGGCTACCGGCTGATCTGCCAGCTCTGGATCGAGCACGACATCGAGCTGGCGCAGGACGAACTGTCGCCGGCCGAGGAATCCGCGGCCGCCGCGGGCCGCGTGCCGGCCGGCGCCAAGGCCTGCTCGTCGCCGACCTGATGGCGCTGTTCCCGACTTCGACGCCATGTACATCATCCTGACCAGCCGCCCCGGCCAGTTCCGCACGGAGCCCGTCGACGGCATCACGCCGGTGGAACGCTACGAGTACCGCTTCTACGGCAAACCCACCGTGCGCTTCGTCATCGCCCAGCTCGACCGCGAGACCAAGGTCCGCGTGGTCGAGGAAACGCCGCCCGGCATCGTCAACCATGTCCCGACCAAGTTCCTGGACAAGTACGCCACCGTCGAAGCGGCGCGCGAGGAACTGCGCCGGCTCGCCTCGTTCGGCAGCATGGAGCTGGCGCTGGTCGCCATTTGAATTGCATTCGAATCGCCGGTCGCCATTCGAATCCTGAACACGCCCGATACCTGATAGCAGCGCATTGCCATGATCCAGATCACCTTCGTCAGCAACAACGGCAAGACCGCCACCGCCCCGCCCAACAGCAACCTGCTGCGCGTCTCGCTGCGCGAACAGGGCGGCATTCCGTTCAAGTGCGGCGGCGGCCTTTGCGGGACCTGCAAATGCCACATCGACAGCGGCCTCGAACACACCGACGAGGTCAAGGCCAAGGAGAAGAAGCTGCTGACCGAGCAGGAACTGGCCAGCGGCCACCGGCTTGCCTGCCAGACCTTCGTCAACGGCGACATCAGCGTGTCGTGGCAGCCGCGCGCCACCGCGGCGGCGGGCCGGCCTGCGCCGAATCCGGCCTCTTCCGCTGCTGCGACCGCTCGCACTGCTCCTGCGCCCGCCGCCGCTTCCGCTTCCGGGGACACGAAAGAACCGGAAAGCAGCGCGGGCTGAGCCGCGACGCAAAAAAACCGGCCCGGTATCGGTCCCGCAGCGCGTGGCTGCGAGGCCGATACCGGGCCGGTTTTCTATTGGCTGACCTTGGCGGCTGGCTACCTGCGGGCTAGCTCCGGGCGAGCTGCGGGCTCGCCAGAGCTGGCCGCGGGTTGACCAGAGGCCAACCGCGGACGGACCGCCGCGCGACGGCGGGGGACCGTCGCGATGCAGGGGTCGAGCCGGCTGCTTAGCCGTTCGCGAAGACGATTTTGGCCTTGCGGGCGTCCGACTGCAGGCGGGCCAGCACGCCTTGCACGGCGGCGATGGCACGCTTGACGTCGTAGGCGAAGCCCAGGCGCGGAGCGTCGAGTTCACGCTCGATCAGGTCGCGTTCGAGTTGGTCGGTCAGCTTGATATCGGATTGGGTGTTCATGGCGTCCTTCCTTTCAGGGATAACCCTTATGGGGTTTTCCCGAATTGTAGGCAAAGGATTGACGCATTGCAACATTAGGTAGAAATGCGTATGCCGGAAAGCAACATCTAAAGCGAGAGCGGGAAGGTCACATCGGGCGGACAGAGCCCAATTTGTGCTGGAAGCAACATATTTCCCGATATCCGGCCCTCGATTCCGGCTCGGTGGAGGTACGAATGAGTGTCCGCGCCCCAGCCGTGGAATGATTGCGAAAACGTCATCACCGGAGACAGCATGCTGCCCATCAATCATTTCAAGAAGGCGCTGCGCGCCGGCCAGTCCCAGATCGGCATCTGGTCCACCATCCCGTCGCCCTTCGTGTCCGAGCTGATCGGCGGCGCCGGGTACGACTGGGTGCTGCTGGACACCGAGCACACGCCCACCGACGTGCCGCTGATGCTGAGCCAGTTGCAGGCGGTCGCTGCCGCGCAGCCGGCGCCGGGCTCGCTGCCGACCCATGCGGTCGTGCGGCCCGCATGGAACGACTTGGTGCTGATCAAGCGCTACCTCGACATCGGCGCGCAGACGCTGCTGCTGCCCTTCGTGCAGAACGCGCAGGAGGCCGAGGCGGCGGTACGGGCGATCCGCTATGCGCCCGAAGGCATTCGCGGCATGGGCGGCTCGACTCGCGCCTCGAACTTCGGCCGCACCACCGACTATGCGGCCCGCGCGGCGGAGGAGCTGTGCCTGCTGGTGCAGGTGGAAACCGCCGAGGCGCTGGCCCAGATCGAGGCCATCGCCGCAATCGACGGCATTGACGGCATCTTCATCGGCCCGGCGGATCTGTCTGCGAGCCTGGGCTACCCGGGCCAGGCGCGCCACCCCGCGGTCAACCAGGCGATCGACGACGCCATCCGCCGCACTCGGGCCTGCGGCAAGGCTCCGGGCATTCTGATGGTCGACGAGGCCCGTGCGCGCCAATGCCTCGATCTGGGCGCGCAGTTCGTCGCGGTAGCGCTCGATACGGTGCTGCTGCGCGACGGCCTGGACGGCACCGCCGCGCGCTTCCGGGTGCCGGGCCAGGTGCCAGCGAGCCCGGCATCCACTAGCGGCTATTGAGGGGCAGCCGCTCCATCCTGGGACGGTATCCGCCAGCCGGCCAATCGACGAATCGGGGAATCGACGCGCGCCGGCTTCAGTGCCTGTCGGCTGGCCCCCGGCCGTCGAGCTTGTCCTGCGCGCGCGCCGCCCTGACGCGGCGGCGCCGGATCAGGCGCGTTCGCAGCGCCCACACCCACGACACGCCGAAATAGAACAACACGCTGGTCACGCTCGCCATCAGTGCGAGACCGAGCAGCAGCGGTTTGCCGACGCCCAGCAGGCGGCGACGCGTCTGCGTCCACCAGCTCTCCTCTTCCACCTGGGCGGGCTGCGCGGCCGGGTCGGCGCCACCCGGAACGAGATTGACGATCGCCCCCGGTTCCGCGACAGCCGCCAGCGTCTCCGGCGCCGGCGGCTCGCCGCTTTCTCCCAGCACCGCGCTGCCCAACCGCCAGGCGGCGTAATAGATCGGGCCGAAGGTCAACGGATTGCTGACGAAGGTGCTGGCCACCGCGGCCGGCACATTGGCGCGCAGGGCCACGGCCACGCCGGCACTCATCGGAATTTGCGCGATGGGCAGCAGCAGGCCGAAAAACAGCCCCAGCGCCACGCCCAATGCGATACCGCGGCGGCTGACATGCCATAGGCGGGGGTGCTGCAGGATCGGTCCCATCCAGCGCAGCCATCGATGCTGTTGCAGCCGTTCGGGATCGGGAAGGAATCGGCGGAAATGGCGGAACGGCGAGGGACTGCGCGGATGAGGGGTGGAGGCGGATCGGCGGCGGTTGCGAAGCGGAGGCATGGGTAAGGAGGGACGGCTGGGGACGGCTGACCACCGTGCAAGCATACCCCTGCGGCGCGTCTCCGATGCCATCTGGCGCGAATTCTCCGGCGGAGCGCGGGGAATGTACCGGAAATTGTCCCCTTCTCGCCTTCTCGCCTTCTCGCCCTCTCGCCCTCTCGCCTTCTCGCCTTCTCGCCTTCTCGCCTTCTCGCCTTCTCGCCTTCTCGCCCTCTCGCCCTCTCGCCCTCTCGCCCTCTCGCCCTCTCGCCCTCTCGCCTTCTCGCCCTCTCGCCCTCTCGCCCACTCGCCCTCTCGCCCTCTCGCCCTCTCCCTCGCCGCATCTTTCCGCCCGTCTTTGGGCACGTTACTCAAGCAGCACCCCACCTGAAACATTGTTGGCGGCACCCCACGAACGGGTGATTAGGCAGTTGACCACATATGCCGAAATGATAATAATTCGCATTCCCTTAAAAATATTACAGTTCATTACAAAATGCGAGCCAAGCGTCACCCTATTACCGCTGCCCTGCTGGCGGCGTCCGTTCTCTCACCCGCGGCTGTCCGCGCCCAGGGCGCCGAGACGTTGCCGGAGGTCACCGTCAAGGCCAGCGCGAACCGCGAGCTGGGCGAGGGCTACAACCCGCCCGATACGGTCAGCGCCACCAAGATGGATGTCCCGCTGCGGGACGTCCCGCAGACGGTGAACGTGGTGACGGCGGAGGTCATGCGCGACCAGCATGCGACATCGATCCAGGACACGCTGAAGAACGTGCCTGGCGTGGGCTTCTCGCATGGGGACGGACAGCGCGACCAGGTCACGATCCGCGGCTTTACCGCGATCGCTGACCAGTTCGTCGACGGCATCCGGGACGACGCGCTGTATTTCCGCGACCTGTCGAACGTCGAGCGGATCGAGGTCATCAAGGGACCGGCCGCCGTGCTGTACGGCCGCGGCTCGTCGGGTGGCCTGATCAACCGGGTCACCAAGAAGCCCGGGCTGGACATCACCGACCTGAGCCTGAGCTACGGCTCGTGGGCCGACCGGCGCGGCGAAGTCGACGTCGGCCGCGTGTTTGGCGACGGCGCGGCGGCGTTTCGCATCACCGGCGCGGTGCAACGCGCCGACAGCTACCGCTCGCAGCAGTTTCTGGACCGCACCGCGATCGCGCCGTCGCTGGACCTGAAGCTCGCACCGGACACCAAGCTGCTGCTGCAGGCCGACTACCTCGAAGACCGCCGCGTGACCGACTTCGGCATTCCGGCCTTCAATGGCCGGCCGGTCGAGGTGCCGGCGTCCACCTACTACGGCGCGGCCAATGCACGCGACGTGGACTACAGCCGATCGCGGGTGTATTCCGGCACCGCCACGCTGACGCATCGCTTCAACGACCAATGGTCGATCCGCAACGCGACGCGCTATTACAACTATTCGCTGGACCGCAACAACACGCTGCCGGGCACCGTCAACGCGGCGCGCCGCACCGTGTCGCTGAACCGCTCCAACGTCTATCGCGAGGAGCATGGCTGGTTCAACCAGACCGACCTGACGCAGAAGGCCACGCTGTTCGGCATGAAGCACGAGCTGCTGTACGGCGTCGAGGTGGGCCAGCAGAACAAGGATCTGGTCAACTATTCGCGCAACAACGTCGCCACCGTCGACCTGTTCAATCCGGTGCTGCCGACGCTGCCGCGGCTGATCGGCGGCACGCCGGGCACCACCAACCGCGGCACCTTCAAGACCTTGGGCCTCTACACCCAGGACATGATCACGCTCAGTGAACAGTGGAAGGCGCTGGTCGGCGTGCGCTACGACCGCTTCGAGCAGGAGACCGTCGACCGCCGCCCGAACCAGCGCGGCCTGTCGCGTACCGACAATGCCTGGAGCCCGCGCGCGGGCCTGGTGTGGCAGCCGTCGAAGACGCAGTCTTACTACCTGTCGTGGAGCCGTTCATTCCAGCCTTCCGGCGAGACCTTCTCGCTGGCGGCCAATAACGCCGAACTGGAACCGGAAAAGACCAGCAATACCGAAATCGGCGCCAAATACGATTTCTTCGATGGGCGCGCCAGCACCACGGTGTCGGTCTTCCGGCTGGAGCGCACCAATATCAAGGTCGCCAATGCCACCAATACCGCGCTGATGCCGATCGGCGAACAGCGCACCGACGGTGCCGAGCTGACGTTCGCCGGCGACCTGGGCCAGGGCTGGAAGGTATTGGCCGGCTACGCCTATCTCGATGCGCGGGTGACGCGCTCGAGCAGCGCGCTGGAAGGCAAGCGCGCCACGCTGACGCCGCGGCATAGCGGCAATTTCTGGGTTACCAAGGAGCTGGGCCACGGCTTCGGCATCGGCGGCGGCCTGAACCTGATCGGCGCGCGCATGGCCGATCCGCAGAACACGGTCACGCTGCCCGGCTATGTCACCGCCGACATGATGGCGTGGTACCGGCGCGGCCCCGTCGAGCTGCAGCTGAACCTGTACAACCTGTTCGACAAGGGCTATATCGTGTCCGCGCACGGTTCCAACGCGAACCTGAACCTGCCGGGCGCGCCGCGCAGCGTCATGGCGACGCTGCGGTACCGGATGTAGCAATCGGCCGAACCAGCGTTGGCGTCGGGCCGATCGGTTGCGCAGCCTCGCCCGCGGGTTCGGCATCGGCTTGGCGCTGCGCCATCGCTCGCGCGCCGCGCCGCACGATCAGATCGTCGACGTACTGCATGCAGCCGGCCCGAAAGGCCGGCTGTACTGCTTCACACGACCTGGCGTGGCGCACGTCGTGCATCAGCGCCCATGCATAGCCCTGGAACAGATCGGCGCATGGCGCGGCGCAAGGCCTGCCGCCGAAATGATCGCCATCGGCGTGAAAGCCCGGCGCCAGCGCCGCGATCGGCGCATTCGTCAGCGTGTCCTTTACCTGGGCGGCGCCCATCAACATCGCGGCCAGGGTTCCTGCTCCCAGCAGGAAGAGAGAAAGTTTCATCGTATCGGCATTGGCGCTGGCTCGCGCCGACCCCTTTATATTTTTGGGAAACCCGTTTTGCCCAATACAAATACAACAGGTAAGGGGCCGCCGATATGAAAGTTTTTTAAATCACGTAATCTGTTGTATTCGTCATACCGGCATTCGTTTTCGCCATCGTTATTGCAGTCGGTATTGCAATCGGTGTCGCAATCGGTGCCGCAATCGGTGCCGCAATCGGTGCCGCAATCGGTGCCGCAATCGTTATTTCACCTGCGCCTGCAGGATCGCCACCATCCGCTGCGCCAGCGGCGATAAATAAGCGCCGGCCCGCGCGATCACGCCGACCCGCCGGCGCAGATCCAGTTCTTCGCTGCTCAACCGCAACGCACGAAAACCCGCCAGGGGCCTGGCCATCTGCGCCCCGGCAATGCTGAGCATGCGCGTGCCCCGCATCAGATAGAACAGCGAGGCGCTGCCGAAATCGGATTCGACGCGCAGATTCGGCGGCGGCAGGCCGCGCTGCTGGAAGGCGGCCTCCAGCTGCTGGCGCAGCACGATATGCGCACCGGGCAGCAGCCATTCCTGGTCGACCAGATCGGCGAGCCGCAGGCCGCGCTTGCCGTGCAGCGGGTGCGACTCGTCGGCGACCACCGCCAGCGTGTCGTCGAACAGGTCATGGACCACGAAGGCCTCGGTCCGCTGCCGCGGCACCGGGGCGATGGCCAGGTCCAGTTCGCCGGCCAGCAGCGGGTCCATCAGGTCGCGCGCCATCCGCCGCGTCAGCCGCAGCCGCGCGACGGGCCGCTCCTGCATCAGCTGGCGGCAGGCGTCCAGCACCACCGGGTTTGGAATCGACGGCGAATAGCCGAGCCGCAGCACGCCCTGTTCGCCGGTGCGGATGCCGCGCATCTCGGCCAGCGCATCCTCGTATTCGAGCCGGATGCGCCGGGCCCGGTCGATAAATGCCGCGCCTGCCTGCGTCGGCCGCATGCCCAGCGCGGTGCGCTCGAACAGCGGCAGGCCGATCTGCACTTCCACCCGCTGCACCGCCTTGGTCAGCGCCGGCTGGCTCATGCCAAGCGCCTCGGCGGCGCGCCCGATGCCGCCGTGAGCAGCCACCTCCAGCACGTACTCCAGATCGCGTGTCTCCATGCCGCTCCCCTCGCATTCCAGTCGGTTATGGCTTTATTTCCAATGCAGCATTGTAGTGATGTCCCGCGTCTTCCAAACTGCCGCCAAAGCCGATCAAGGAGACCTCGATGACCTTCGCCTATTTCCTGCGGCGTGCCGCGCGCTATTGGGGCGACCGCCCCGCGGTGCTGTATCGCGACCGCGCGCTCAGCTATCGCCAGCTGGACGCGCGCTCGACCCGGCTGGCCAATGCGCTGCTGGGGCTGGGCCTGGCCAAGGGCGACCGCGTCGCCGTGCAGTCGCGCAATTGCACCGAGCTGGTGGAGATCGAATGCGCGCTGTTCAAGGCCGGGCTGGTCAAGGCGGCGCTCAATCCGCGCTTTACCGCCGCGGAGGCGACCCAGGTGGTCGAGAACTGCGGACCGCGCGTGATGATCGCGGGCCGCGGCTACACCGGCTACAACCCGCAGACGCCTGGCTTCGGCTCGGTCGAGACCTTTATCGCGATCGGCGAAGCAGCCCCGGGCTATCTGGACTACGAGGACGTCGTCAGCCGTGGCGGCACCGAGGCGCCCGACTACGCGCCGCAAGCGTCCGATCTCGCGGTGCTGCATTTCTCGTCGGGCTCGACCGGCAAGATCAAGGCGGCGATGCAGAGCTACGGCAACCGCATCGCGTCGCTGCGCAAGATCGTGCTGGGCATGGACCGCCCTGCCCGCTCCGGCGACCGGCTGGCGCTGATCGGGCCGGTCACGCACGCCTCGGGCATGCTGATGCAGCCCTACCTGTACTGCGGCGCCACGCTGGTGCTGTTCGACAAGTTCGAGCCGGCGCATTTCCTCGCCGAGATCGCGCGCCTGCGCATCACGCACGTGTTCATGGTGCCGGCGATGATCAATATGGTGCTGGCCGAGCCGTCGCTCGCCAGCGCCGATCTTTCCAGCCTGAAGACGCTGGCCTATGGCGCCGCGCCGATGGCCCCGGCGCGCATCCGCGAGGCGTGGGAGCGCATCGGCCCGATCCTGTCGCAGGGCTATGGCGCCAGCGAATCGACCTCCGGCGTCACGCGGCTGTCCACCGCCGACCATGCCGATGCGCTCGCCAATCGCCCCGAGCGCCTGGCCTCGTGCGGCCGCGCGCTGGGCGAAACCGAGGTGCGCGTGGTCAACGAGCGCGGCGAGGAAGTCAGCGGCGACGAGATTGGCGAGCTGGTGATCCGCGGCGAGGACGTGTTCCAGGGCTACTGGGGCGAGCCAGAGCTGACCCGCGAGGTGCTGATCGACGGCTGGCTGCATACCGGCGATCTGGCCCGCGTCGACGAGGAAGGCTTCATCTATCTGGTCGACCGCAAGAAGGACATGATCATCTCGGGCGGCTTCAACGTCTATCCGACCGAGGTCGAAGCCACGCTGTACCAGCATCCGGACGTGATGGAGGCCTGCGTGATCAGCGTACCCGATGCGACCTGGGGCGAGAGCGTCAAGGCCGTGGTCACGCTGTGGCCTGGCCGCGAACTGAGCGCGGCCGACCTGATCGCGCATTGCCGTGCGCGCATCGCCGACTACAAGACCCCGCGCTCGATCGACTTCGTCAGCGAGCTGCCGAAGAACGCCAGCGGCAAGCTGGCCCGCAAGCTGGTGCGCGAGCGCTATTGGCAGGGTCAGGAACGCCGCGTGAACTGACACGCGGCTTGAAACGCGGACTGACAAACGCGACCCAAAGCCCACGACACCGAGGAACCACGCCATGTTCGAATACCTGACCAACCCCGTGCTGGTCCAGACGCGGGCCGCCATCCGCCGCTTCATCGACGAGGAACTGCGCCCGATGGAGCAAGAGCTCGGCCTGGGCTCGGAAGACCCGTGGCCGAAGGAGGTGCTGCGCCGGGTCTGGCGCCGCTCCAGCGAGCTGGGTCTTTACGCCGCCTGCCTGCCGATCGAACTGGGCGGCAAGGGGCTGAACATCGCCGAGCAATGCGCGCTGAAGGCGGACATCGCCGCCAGCGGCTGCTCGCTGGCGCCGCATGTGCTGGGCGACCTCGGCGGTCCGCCGCGCGTGGGCAATATGCTGAAGTACGCCACGCCCGGGCAGATCGAGCGCTATTTCGGCCCGGTGATCCGCGGAGAGCGTTCGACCTGCTTCGCGATGACCGAGCCGCATTCGGGCTCCGATGCGATGAGCATCTCGACGACGGCGGTGGCCGACGGCGACGAGCTGGTCATCAACGGCCACAAGCACTACATCAGCGGCGCGCCGTTCGCCGACTTCGCCATCGTGCTGTGCGTGACCGATGCCGGCACCACGCCGCCGTCGATCAGCGCGGTGCTGGTCGATCTCGACCTGCCCGGCGTCACCGTCGATACCGAATACACGCCGATGTCGGGCCAGCATATCGACGCCGATATCCGCATGGTCGATGTGCGCGTGCCGCGCAGCAATATCCTCGGCGGCGAGGGCAATGGCTTCAAGCTCAGCATGTCCCGCATCAACGTCAACCGGCTGCTGCATTGCCCGAGCATGCTGGGTCTGGCCACCAGCGTGTATCGGGCGTCCGTCGAGTACGCGGGCAAGCGCCGCCAGTTCGGCGGCCCGATCGCGCGGTTCCAGGCCATCCAGCATATGCTCGCCGACATGGCGGCGGCGCTGTGGGCGTGCGAGGCGATGATCGCGCAGACCGCCGCGCTGGCCGACAGCGGCGCCGATCTGCGCATGAAGGCCGCGGCCTGCAAGCTGTTCGTATCGGAGCGCTGCTTCGAGATCGCCGACAAGGCGGTGCAGATCCACGGCAATGTGGGCGTCACCCGCGGCCACCCGGTCGAGCAGACCTTCCGCAAGCTGCGCATGTTCCGCATCTTCACGGGCACCAGCGAGATCCAGCGCAACACCATTGCGCGCGCGATCCTGGAGCCGCTGATGGAGCAGGCGGGCAAGGGGCGCGGCGCGGCATAGTGCCGCCGGTTGCCCGCAGCACCAGCAGCAGCAGCAGCAGCAGAACGTCGACGCAGCCCAAACTGCGCCATCAGTACAGGAGACAGCAAATGCATCGCAGAACATGGCTGGCCGCCGCGGGCGCCGCGGCACTGGGCGGCATCCTGCCGCGCGCCTACGCGGCCGACGGCTATCCGAACCGGCCGGTCCGGCTGATCGTCCCCTTCCTGGCCGGCACCTCGCCCGACAACATGGCGCGCGCGCTGTCGGCCGAGCTGGCACCGAAGCTCGGCCAGCCGCTGGTGGTCGAGAACATGCCCGGCGCGGGCGGCATCATCGGCGGCCGCGCGCTCAAGCGGGCCGCGGCGGACGGCTACACGCTCGGCGTGCTGGCCAACACGCACGTGATCAACATCCACATGTACAAGCAGATGCCGTACGACCCGGCGCGCGACTTCACCTGCATCGCGCCGCTGTCGGGCGGCCCCACCGCGCTGGTAGTCCCTGCGAACTCGCCGTACCGCACCGCCGCCGACCTGATCGCGGCGATGAAGCGCGCGCCGGGCAAGCTGAACTACGGCTCCGGTGGCAAGGGCAGCATCGCCCATCTGGCCGTCGAATCGATGCTGCACCAGACCGGCACCGAAGCGGTCCACGTGCCGTACAAGGGCGCGCCGGAGATCCTGACGGCGATGCTGACCGGGCAGACGCAGTTCGGCATGCCGGTGCTCAGCACGGCCACGTCGTACCTGCGCAATGGCCAGGTCCGCGCGCTCGCGGTGACCACCGCCGAGCGTTCGCGCTACTTCCCCGACGTGCCGACGCTGGCGGAGGCGCTGCCGCCGGGCTTCGTGCTGGACAACTGGAGCGGGCTGTTTGCACCGGCGGGAATGCCCGCCGCGCTGACGCAGCGCCTGTTCACCGCGATCAACGAGGTGCAGGCCAGCGGCAAGCTCGATGCGATGCTTGAAGCCAGCGCGGGCGAGCTGCGCCGCAGCGCCTCGCCGGCGCAGTTCCGCGAGATGGTCTCGGCCGAGACCAGGCGCTACGCGTCGCTGATGCGCGATATCGGCATGACGGCCGACATCGGCTGAGCGGGCGCCGGCCATGACATCGAGCAAGCCATCGAGCGAGCCGCCAACCAAGGCGCCAGCGAAGCCACCAACAAAGCCGCCAACCAAACCGGACTGGTCCTGCCTGAACGACGTCAGGATTATCGACCTGAGCCAGCTGCTGCCCGGCCCGCACGCCACGTTGCAGCTGCAGCAGCTGGGCGCCGAGGTGATCAAGGTCGAGCGGCCCGGCGTCGGCGATACCTCGCGCACGCTGAGCGCCTCGGTGTTCGCCCAGTTCAATCGCGGCAAGCGTTCGATCGCGCTCGATCTGCAGGATGCCGAGGGCCGCGCGGCCTTCCTTGAGCTGGTGCGCGATGCCGACGCGGTGGTCGAAGGCTTTCGTCCCGGCGTGATGCAGCGCCTCGGCCTCGATTACGCCGAACTGGCCAAGGTCAATCCGGCCATCGTGCTGTGCTCGATCTCGGGCTTCGGCCAGACCGGCCCCTATGCCGACCATGCCGGCCACGATTTGAACTATCTGGCCCTGGCCGGCTATTGGGCCGCGCCGGTACAGGTCCGCGACAAGGTCGCGCGGCCACGCGTGCGGGTGTCGGACTATGCGGCGTCGAGCTATGCGGCGCTGGCGCTGACCGTCGCCATCCTCAGCGCGCGTCAGCACGGGCGCGGCCAGCATCTGGACGTATCGATCCACGATGCGGTGCTGTCGTGGACGGCCCATGGCGCCTGGGCCGCGCAACAACATGCCGACGCTCCGCTGCGCTCGCCCACGGTGATGCCGGAGAACGACCTGTTCGAGACGCGCGACGGCCGCCATCTGGCGCTCGGCATTCTGGAGAACAAGTTCTGGCTGAACCTGCGCGATGCGTTGGGCGAGAAATTTCCTTCGCTGATGGATCCGCGCTTCGCCGAGCGGGCCGGACGCCAGCGCCACAAGGTCGAGGTCAATGCGCTGCTGGCGCAGATCTTCGTCAGCCGCACGCTGGCGCAGTGGCTGGACACGCTGGCCGGCGTCGACCTGCCGATCTCGCCGGTGCTGAACGCGGAAGAGCTGCTGCGGGACCCGCATGTGCAGGCGCGCGGTACGGTGCGTCAGGTATCGGACCCCGATCAGGATCGCGTCGCCGTCCGCTTTCCGGTCCGTTTTTCGCTGGGTCTTCCCGATGGCGACGACCATGTGGCGGCGTTGGGCGAGCACGCGCCAAGCTGGTCCGCCGACTGAACGAACAAGGCCGGTCCCGCGTTTCCGCGGCGGCCGGCCCTGGCTACATCAAGAACATCAAACCCGGTCCGCGCGACCGCTTGCTCGGTACGTCCCGAGCTCAGTACGTCTCCAGATGCAGCCGCCCTTCGCGCTTGAGCGAAGCGGCCACCGCCTCCCAATCGAGACCGGCCTGCTCGGCGATATCGCGCAGCGCCAGCACCACGCCCTCCTCCATGCTCTTCAGCCCGCAGACATAGAAGTAGCTGTCCGGATCGGCCAGCAGCGCGGCCAGGTCGGCGGCCCGCTCGCGCATCACGTCCTGCACATAGCGCTTGGGCTGGCCGGGCGTGCGCGAGAACGCCAGGTTGATATCGATGAAGTCCTTGGGCAGGCTTTGCAGCGGACCGAAGTACGGCAGCTCCTCGCGCGTGCGGGCGCCGAAGAACAGCATCAGCTTGCCGCTCTCGAACTTGCCCGACTTGCGCAGGCGCCGGCGCCATTCGGTCATCGCCCGCATCGGCGCGCTGCCGGTGCCGGTGCAGATCATCACGATGTTCGAGCGCGGATGGTTCGGCATCAGGAAGCTGTTGCCGAACGGGCCGATGACCTCGACCGTGTCGCCGACCTGCAGGTCGCACAGATAGTTCGAGGCCACGCCGCGCACCGGATTGCCATGATGGTCCTCCAGCACGCGCTTGATCGTCAGCGACAGGTTGTTGTAGCCCGGCCGCTCGCCATTGCGCGGGCTCGCCACCGAGTACTGGCGCGCATGATGCGGGCGGCCCTGCTCGTCGACGCCCGGCGGCACGATGCCGATCGACTGGCCCTCCAGCACCGGGAACGGCATCGCGCCGAAGTCCAGCACCAGGTGATGGGTGTCGTAGTCGCGGCCGACCTCGGTCACGCGCACATTGCCGACCACGGTGGCGGTAACCGACTTGATCGCCGCCTTCGGCCCGTACAGATTGGTGTAGCAATGCGCTGCCGACCATGGCGGCAGCGTGGCCCCGTATTGCGCGCTGTTGAACGGCGCGATCTGCGCCAACGCGGGATCGACCGGCTCGTCGATCGCCTCCAGCGCCTGCGCTTCGGCGATCGCCTCGGCGCCGACGCCGCTGGCGGCCAGCTGCTCGCTGCTCAGCTCTTCGGGAAGCGTGTCCCAGCCCAGCTGCTCGTCCAGCGTATAGGGCCGCGTGCGCGGCACCATGCGCCAGTTGTCGATCGATCCGGTCGGGCACGGCGACACACAGGCCATGCACAGATTGCACTTGTCGGCGTCGACAACGTAGTTGCGCGAATCGTGCGTGATCGCGCCGACCGGGCAGGTCATCTCGCAGGTATTGCAGCGAATGCAGATCTCGGGGTCGATCAGATGCTGCTTGATGATTTGCATGTCTGCCATATCCATGGCCGTCTCCAGATGCTGCCGCGGCTCGGCGCTACGTTCGGTCACGCGCGGTCGCTGTCGTTGTTGCTGGCGCTATTGATGGCGCTGTTGCCGCCGTTATTGCCGTTGCTCTCGCCGCTCAATTGAAGCGCACGTACTCGAAGTCCACCGGCTGGCGGTTGACGCCCATCGCCGGCGGCGCGATCCAGTTGGCGAACTTGCCCGGCTCGACCACGCGGCCCATCAGGCTGGCGACGAAGGCGCGATCCTCCGCGCTCGGCAGCCACTGGTCGACATTGGCCTGCCATTCGGCGTCCGAGATCACGCGGCCGTCCGGCGACACCTTGACGCCGGCCAGCGCGCCGATATTGCGGTGGAAGGCCTTGTGCGGAACCTTCAGCCGGAACGGAATACCCGCCTTGTCGATGACGCGGTTCCAGCGCTCGACGCCGGCCACGCTGTCCTTGATGTAGTCGTCGCGCAGCACCTCGTTCAGCGCGTTCAGCATCGGCACTTCCTTCTCGACCAACTGGCCGCCGGAGGCCTGCAGCACGCGATAGGTGCTGTCCTTGAGCAGATGGTCGTCGTTGCGCTTGCCTTCCTCGAAACGGCCCTTCAGGCCGGTGCTGTAGAAGGTCGCGGCATTGCTCGACTCGTCGGCGCCGAACAGGTCGATGGTCACGCTGTAGTGGAAGTTCAGGTAGCGCTGGATGGTCGGCAGGTCGATCACGCCGGCGGCGCGCAGCTTGCCCGGATCGTCGGTCTTCAGTTCGTTCATCACCTGGCAGGTGCGCTGGATCACGCGCGACACGCCCGACTCGCCGACGAACATGTGGTGCGCTTCCTCGGTCAGCATGAACTTGGTCGTGCGGGCCAGCGGATCGAACGCGCTCTCGGCCAGCGCGCACAGCTGGAACTTGCCGTCGCGGTCGGTAAAGTAGGTGAACATGAAGAACGACAGCCAGTCCGGCGTGCGCTCGTTGAACGCCTGCAGGATGCGCGGGTTGTCCTGCTCGCCGCTGCGGCGCTCGAGCAGCGCCTCGCCTTCCTCGCGGCCGTCGCGGCCGAAGTATTTGTGCAGCAGATAGACCATCGCCCACAGGTGGCGGCCTTCCTCGACATTGACCTGGAACAGGTTGCGCAGGTCGTACATGCTGGGGGCGGTCAGGCCCAGATGGCGCTGCTGCTCGACCGAGGCCGGCTCGGTATCGCCCTGCGTCACGATGATGCGGCGCAGGTTGGCGCGGTATTCGCCCGGCACGTCCTGCCACGCGTCCTCGCCCTTGTGGTCGCCGAAATGGATCTTGCGGCCCTGCTCCGCCGGATTCAGGAAGATGCCCCAGCGATAGTCCGGCATCTTGACGTAGCCGAACTGCGCCCAGCCCTGCGGATCGACGCTGATCGCGGTGCGCAGGTAGACGTCGAAGTTCTGCGAGCCGTCCGGGCCCATGTCGTTCCACCAGCTCAGGTAGTTCGGCTGCCACTGCTCCAGCGCGCGCTGCAGCGTGCGGTCCTCGCTGAGGTTGACGTTGTTGGGGATCTTCTCGCTGTAGTTGATACCGGACATCGTTGGTCTCCCGGTGATATGTCGTCGTGTCGTTGTGCCGTGGTGTCGCTGTGTCTTTGTGTCGCTGCGCGCGCGGACCTGCGCGTCAGACGCGATTCCAGTCGAATGCCGCCTTGTCGCCCTTGCCGTAGACCTTCAGCGCGCCCTTGTCGCCGACGGCGTTGGGCCGCTGGAAGATCCAGTTCTGCCAGGCGGTCAGCCGGCCGAAGATGCGGGTGAACATGGTCTCCTGGCCGTTGAAGCGCAGGTTCGCTTCCATGCCGGTCAGCGCGTCGGGCGACATCGCCACGCGTTCCTCGATCGCGATGCGCAGCTCGTCCGCCCAGTCGATGTCGTCCGGGTTCGAGGTCGCCAGGCCCAGCGCGAAGGCGGCATCCGCATCGAGCGGCTGGCCGGCCCTGGCGCGCACCGCTTCCAGCGCCGGCGCCTCGTCGTAGAAGCGGCGGCCCAGGCGGCTCTGGCCGGTGGCCATCGGATAGAGGCCGAAGTTGGTCTCGCCGACGGTGATCTTCGGCGCGCGGGCTTCGTCGTCCGGCAGCGCCAGGTGATAGATGCGGTCGCAGGCCAGCGCCAGTTCCAGCAGCGAGCCGGCAAAGCAGGTGCCCTCGTCGACCAGCGCGAACAGGCTGCGCGAGGACACGTCGAGCCGGCTGAAGGTCCGGCGCAGCAGCCCGATGGTCTCGCGCACCAGCCAGTGGTCGCGATGCGCCAGCAGCGTGGCGTCCATCTGCATCACCGCCTCGGCATCGCCGGCGGTCTTGATCAGCCAGGTGCCGATCTCCAGCTCGTTGGTGCGCATCGACAGGATCGCGTCCTCGAGCTCGCGCGCCAGCTGCAACGGATACCAGGCCGCGCCGGCTTCGGCGATCGCGGCCGGGGTCTGCGGCTGCGGGCCGCGCGGCGCGTGGATCGTGAAGGTGGCGGTGCGCGCGGCGCGGTCGATCTGCACGTCGACGTAGCCGTAGCGCAGCGCATCAGCTTCGACGGTCCGCTCCAGCGGGGTCAGCGCGATGCCGGCCGCGTCGGCGGGACGGTCGCTCTGCGCGGCCAGCGCCAGCGCGCGCTCCTGCACCTTCTGCGCGAACACGGCAGGCTTGGCGATGTCGTCGACCAGGCGCCAATCCTTGGCACGCTGGCCGCGCACGCCTTCGGTGGTGGTGCAGAAGATGTCGGCGAGGTCGTGGCGCACATGGCGCTTGTCGGTGACGCGGGTCAGGCCGCCAGTTCCCGGCAGCACGCCCAGCAGCGGCACTTCCGGCAGGCTGACCGCCGAGGAGCGGTCGTCGACCAGCAGGATTTCGTCGCAGGCCAGCGCCAGTTCATAGCCGCCACCGGCGCAGGCGCCGTTGACCGCGGCGAGGAATTTCAGGCCGCTGTGCCGCGACGAATCCTCGATGCCGTTGCGCGTCTCGTTGGTGAACTTGCAGAAGTTGACCTTCCACGCATGGCTGCTGACGCCCAGCATGAAGATATTGGCGCCCGAGCAGAACACCTTCTCCTTGCCGCTGGTGACCACCACGCTGCGCACTTCCGGATGTTCGAAGCGGATGCGGTTCAGCGCGTCGTTCAGCTCGATGTCGACGCCGAGGTCGTAGCTGTTGAGCTTGAGCTTGTAGCCGGGACGCAGGCCAGCGTTCTCGTCGATATCGAAGACCAGCGTGGCGACGGGTCCGTCGAACTGCAGCTTCAGGTGCTTGTATTGGGAGGGGTCGGTCTGGTAGTCGACGCGGGGGACCTGGGTCACGGCATTGTCTCCTGTTCTCTGTGCTGACATCGCTGTCTGTTCAGCCTGGGCGCGTGGTGCAACGAAGCACCGCGAAGCACGATAGTGCATGGATCGGGATCCGATGTCACGCATCATAGTGCATCGCTTCGCGCGACGTCAAGAATTATTGTGCATTCTAGCGAATGACTGCGACGCTGCGCTTTACTTCATACAGCGCGTGGCGATCCCGCCATTACGCGGCCTTGGCGGTGTGTCCATCCGCCGTGGCCGTCCGTCCGTCGCGCCCTATGGCGCCGGCGGCTTGCCGAATGCACGCCGGCGTTTTCGCAGCGCTTCCGCCGACACTCCTGCAATATAGTTCTTGACAGAGCCGACGTCGACCTCTATGGTTCGCCCATGCACAATAATGCATTAACAGCAGACGTGCAAACCGCAGACTTGAACACCGCGGACGTGCAAACCGGTTACGCCAACCGGTGACGTTCTTCCCGATCTGACGGAGCGCTTGCCGATGTCCCCCACCCTCCCACCGGCCGCCCAGGCCTTCCGCCAGCAATTGGCGCAACTGACGGCCCGCCTTGCGGGCCGTCCGCTCGACGCCGAGCTGGACGCCTGGCTCAACGCCGAATACGGCCCCGATACCGAGTCCTATCGCGCGCTGAAGGCCGCCTGCGAAACCGGCGTCGCCGAAGGCTGGCTGTGCGATCGCGAAGGCGGCGGCATCCGCTACGGCCGCATCTTCAAACCCGCCGACGACCTGCACGGCTTCTCGGTCGACGTGGTCGACATGCAGGACATCGCCGGCCCGCATCACACCCATCCCAATGGCGAGATCGACCTGATCATGCCGATCGAGGGCGAGGCCCGCTTCGACGGAAGGCCCGCCGGCTGGCTGGTGTGCCCGCCCGGCAGCGCCCATCGCCCCACGGTGTCGAACGGGCGCGCGCTGGTTCTTTATCTGCTGCCCGAAGGGCGCATCGACTTCACCCGACAGGAGGCAGCATGAGCGAATCGCTACCGAGCTATCTGGCCGGCCGCTGGCAGCATGGCAACGGCAAGGGCACGGCACTGTTCGACCCCGTGCTGGGCGACGAACTGGCGCGTGTCGATGCCACCGGGCTCGATCTGGCCGAAGGCTTCGCCTTCGCGCGCGAGCAAGGCGGCGCGGCGCTGCGGGCGCTGACCTATCGCGAACGGGCGTCGCTGCTGGGCGCCATCGTGCAGGTGCTGCAGCAACACCGCGACGCCTACTACGAGATCGCGACCGCCAACAGCGGCACGGTCAAGCGCGATTCCGCGGTCGATATCGACGGCGCGATCTTCACGCTGGGCTGCTATGCGAAGCTGGGCGAGACGCTGGGCGACCGGCGCTATCTGCTCGATGGCGAGGCGGCGCGCCTGGGCAAGGATCCCTTGTTCCAGTCGCAACACGTGCTGGTCCCCACGCGCGGCGTCGCGCTGTGCATCAACGCGTTCAACTTCCCTTCGTGGGGCCTGTGGGAGAAGGCCGCGCCGGCGCTGCTGTCGGGCGTGCCGGTGATCGTCAAGCCGGCCACCTCCACCGCCTGGCTGACGCACCGCATGG
This sequence comes from Cupriavidus sp. R6-3, assembly GCF_059772245.1. Classification (NCBI taxonomy): domain Bacteria; kingdom Pseudomonadati; phylum Pseudomonadota; class Betaproteobacteria; order Burkholderiales; family Burkholderiaceae; genus Cupriavidus; species Cupriavidus sp. R6-3. The sequence continues at coordinate 56,044 of NZ_JCBAJO010000003.1, read as the reverse complement.
TCCGCGATGTCGTCGAGGCGGGCATCCTGCCCCCTGGCGCGCTGTCGATCGTCTGCGGCAGCGCCGACGGCCTGCTGGACGCGCTGGAGCCCTTCGACGTGGTGTCGTTCACCGGCTCGGCGCAGACGGCCGCGCAGATCCGCACGCATCCGGCCATCGCGCAGCGCTCGGTGCGCGTCAATATCGAGGCGGACAGCGTCAACTCGGCGCTGCTGCTGCCGCGCGAGGCCGGCGGCAACGATGCGCTGCCGCTGCTGGCGTCCGAGGTCGTGCGCGAGATGACGGTCAAGTCGGGACAGAAATGCACGGCGATCCGCCGCGTGCTGGTGCCCGAGTCGCTGTACGACGCCGCCGCCGAAGCCATCGTCGCGAAGCTGCGTGAAGTCACCGTCGGCAACCCGCGCAACCCGGACGTACGCATGGGGGCGCTGGTCAGCCGCGCGCAGCTCGCCACCGTGCGCGAGGGCCTCGCGCAATTGCAGGCGCAGACGCAAACCCTGCATGACGGCGCGAGCCAGGCGCTGATCGACGCCGATCCGGCCGTGGCTTGCTGCATCGGTCCGACGCTGCTCGGCACGCGCGATCCCGACGGCAATGCGCTGGTGCATCAGATCGAGGTGTTCGGTCCGGTCGCCACGCTGATGTCCTATCGGGAGCGGCAAGGCGAAGACAGCATCGACGCCGGCCATGCCTTCGAACTGGCGCGCCGCGGCGAAGGCTCGCTGGTGGCGTCGCTCTATGGCAGCGATCCGGCCGCGCTGGCCGCCGCGGCGCTTCAGCTGGCCGACAGCCACGGCCGCGTCCACGTGATCTCGCCCGATGTCGCGCAGCTGCATACCGGCCACGGCAACGTGATGCCGCAATCGCTGCACGGCGGCCCCGGCCGCGCCGGCGGCGGCGAGGAACTGGGCGGCCTGCGGGCGCTGAACTTCTACCATCGCCGCAGCGCGGTGCAGGCCAGCACGGCGGTGCTCGACCGGCTGTAGGGGTCCGCTGCCAGGACCAGTTGCAAGGAGACACGCAGCACATCGCATCACCGGCAGTATTCGCAGCATTCGCAGCATCCATAGAACAGATGGGGAGACAACGCATGGCAGCCGCAACGACGACTACCGCGACCACGATCACCGCCACCGCGCCAGGCTCGGACCCGCCGCCGGTGGTCGCGCCCACCACGCCCTTCAACTTCGCCCAGCACCTGCTGGAAGCCAACGCGCACCGCGGCGACAAGACCGCCTATATCGACGACCACGGCCGCCTGCGCTACAGCGAACTGGCCGAGCGCGTGCGCCGGTTCGCGACCGCGCTGCAAGCCCTCGGCGTACGCCGCGAGGAACGCGTGCTGCTGCTGATGCACGACTGCAGCGACTGGCCGGTCTGCTTCCTCGGCGCGATCTACGCCGGCATCGTGCCGGTCGCGGTCAACACGCTGCTGACGCCCGACGACTACGCCTACATGCTGCAGCACAGCCGCGCCCGCGCGGCGCTGGTGTCGGCGGCACTGCTGCCGGTGCTGGAGCAGGCCATGGCGAAGGCGATGGGCGAAGGCGGCCATGAGGTCGACCACGTGATCGTGTCCCGCCCCGAGGGCGCCAACGGCGATGGGAGCACCTTTCCTGCCGGCATGGTCTCGCTCGACGCGCTGATCGCCGACCATGCGCCGCAGCCGGCGGCCGCAGCCACCGGTCCCGATGACCCCGGCTTCTGGCTGTATTCGTCCGGCTCCACCGGCCGGCCCAAGGGCGTGCTGCATAGCCAGGCCAATCCCTACTGGACCGCGGAGCTCTACGCCAAGCCGATTCTCGGCCTGAACGAGGACGACGTCTGCTTCTCGGCGGCCAAGCTGTATTTCGCCTACGGCCTGGGCAACGGCCTGACCTTTCCGCTCAGCGTCGGCGCCACCGTGGTGCTGATGGCGGAGCGGCCCACGCCCGAGGCGATCTTCCGGCGCTGGCTGGACCATCGCACCACGGTGTTCTTCGGCGCGCCCACCGGCTATGCCGGCATGCTCGCCTCGCCCGCGCTGCCGGCGCGCGACCAGGTGGCGCTGCGGCTGTGCTCGTCGGCCGGCGAGGCGCTGCCGGCCGAACTGGGCCAGCGCTTCACCGCGCATTTCGGCTGCGAGATCATCGACGGCATCGGCTCAACCGAGATGCTGCATATCTACCTGTCGAATCGCCCGGGGCAGGTCCGCTACGGCACCACCGGCTGGCCAGTGCCCGGCTACAACATCGAACTGCGCGACGAGGAAGGCCGGCCGGTGCCCGACGGCGAGGTCGGCGACCTCTATATCCAGGGCCCGAGCGCGGCGCTGATGTATTGGGGCAATCGCGACAAGTCGCGCGAGACCTTCCAGGGCAGCTGGACCAAAAGCGGCGACAAGTACGTGCGCAACGCCGATGGCACCTACTGCTACGCGGGCCGCAGCGACGACATGCTGAAGGTCAGCGGTATCTACGTCTCGCCGTTCGAGGTCGAGGCCACGCTGATGCAGCATCCCGCCGTGCTGGAGGCCGCGGTGATCGGCGTCAACGACCCGCAGGGGCTGACGCGCACCAAGGCCTTTGTCGTGCTCAAACCCGGTACGCAGTGCGACGACGCCGAGCTCAAGGCCTTCGTCAAGGAACGGCTGGCGCCCTACAAGTACCCGCGCCTGATCGAGTTCGTCGACAGCCTGCCGAAGACCGCGACCGGCAAGATCCAGCGCTTCCGGCTGCGGGAGCAGGAGCAGCAGCAACAGCGACAGCAGCCCATGGATTGCGGCCGCGACGTCGCGTCGAACGTGCTGATCTCGCCGAGTGGGCAATTGGCACTGGCGGGGCTGCAATGAGCGCGCCGGTCGAATTCGTCGAGATCGATTGGGCCGGCCGCCCGGTGCGGATCGAATATCAGCGGCTGGGCACGGAGAACGCCGGCGCCCCGCTGCTGGTCTTCCTGCACGAGGGCCTGGGATCGGTGGCGATGTGGCGCGATTTTCCGCAGCGCGTCTGCGAGGCGCTCGGGTGGCGCGGCCTGGTCTATTCGCGGCCCGGCTATGGGCGTTCGACGCCGCGGGCCGCGGACGAGGTGTGGCATCCGGATTTCATGCACCGCCAGGCGCACGAGGTATTGCCCACGCTGCTGACGGCGCTCGGCATCGACGCCCAGGCCGAACCGCCCTGGCTGCTTGGGCACAGCGATGGCGGCTCCATCGCGCTGCTGTACGCGGCGCGGTTTCCGTCGCGCGTCGCCGGGACCATCGTGCTGGCCCCGCACATCCTGGTCGAGGACCTGTCGGTCTCGAGCATCGAGAAGGCGCGCGAAGCCTATCTCAATACCGACCTGCGGCAGCGGCTGGCGCGCTATCACGACGATCCGGACTCGGCCTTCTGGGGATGGAATGGCATCTGGCTGCATCCGCCGTTCCGCCACTGGTCGATCGAGGCCGAGATTGCCAGCATCACCTGCCCGCTGCTGGCGGTGCAGGGGCTCGACGACGAGTACGGCACGCTGGAGCAGATCCGCGGCATTGCGCGCCGCGTGCCGCAGACGCGCCTGCTGGAGCTGCCGGAGTGCGGCCATTCGCCCCATCGCGATCAGCCCGACGCGTTGATCGCGGCGATCGTCGATTTCGTGCGCGATCCGCAGTCGACAGCCATGGCGCCGATCACGCGGTCGCCGCACGACTTGCCGCAAGAGTTGCCGCAAGAGTTGCCGCAAGAGTTGCCGCAAGAGTTGCCGCAGAACTTGCCGCAATAGTCGCCGCACGCCGCCGGGAACGCCGGCGCGGCGTCCTGGCGGCCCCGTCGGCCCCGTACCCGATCGTTCACCCATCACAGAGCCGGTAGAAACCGGACTGCAAGGAGACAACCATGCGTCAAATCGACGTCCACCAGCTGGCCGACGAGGCCCGCTTCAACCGCTTCCATGGGCTCGTGCTGTTCTGGTGCGCGCTGATCATCATCTTCGACGGCTACGACCTGGCCGTGGCCGGCATCGCCCTGCCGTCGATCATGCAGTCGATGGGCGTCGACGCGACGCAGGCCGGCTTCATGGTCAGTTCCGCGCTGTTCGGCATGATGTTCGGTGCGATCTTCCTGGGCACCATCGCCGATCGCATCGGCCGGCGCTGGGCCATTGCCATCTGCATCGTGCTGTTCTCGGTCTTTACCGCGGCTGCCGGCTTCACCAGCGATCCGGTGACGTTCAGCGTCACGCGCTTCCTCGCCGGCCTGGGCATCGGCGGCGTGATGCCCAATGTCGTCGCGCAGATGACCGAGTACTCGCCGCGCAAGATCCGCGGCACCATGGTCACGCTGATGTTCAGCGGCTATTCGGTCGGCGGCATGCTGGCCGCGGTGGTCGGCAAGGGCCTGATCGAGAGCTACGGCTGGCAATCGGTGTTCCTGGCCGCTGGATTGCCGGTGCTGCTGATCCCGATGGTGATGAAGTCGCTGCCGGAGTCGATGCCCTTCCTGATCCGCTCGGGACGCCTGGACGAGGTCAAGAAGGTGCTGAGCCGGCTGGAGCCGTCCTACCGGCCGCAAGCGGACGACCGCTTTGCGCTGCCCGAGCTGAAGGCCGGCGAGGCGCCGATCGGCAAGCTGTTCCAGGACGGCCGCGGCTTCAGCACCGTGATGTTCTGGGTCGCGTTCTTCATGTGCCTGTTCATGGTTTACGCGCTGAGCTCGTGGCTGGCCAAGCTGATGGCCAGCGCCGGCTACAGCCTGGGCTCGGCGCTGACCTTCGTGCTGGTGCTGAACTTCGGCGCGATGATCGGCGCGGTCGGCGGCGGCTGGCTGGCGGACCGCTTCAATATCAAGCACGTGCTGGTCGGCATGTACGCGCTGGCGGCGGTCTCGATCACCTTGCTTGGCTACCCGGTGCCGACGCCGGTGCTGTTCGTGCTGGTGGGCCTGGCCGGTGCGTCGACCATCGGCACGCAGATCGTGACGTACGCCTATGCCGGCCAGTTCTATCCGATGGCCGCGCGCGGCACCGGCATCGGCTGGGCGTCGGGCGTCGGCCGCAGCGGCGCGATCCTGGCCCCGATCGTGATCGGCATGCTGGTCGGCATGGCGCTGCCGCTGCAGCAGAACTTCGTCGCCATCGCGATTCCGGCCGTGATCGCCGCGCTGGCGGTCTCGATGATCGACCATCGGCGTTCGGCCTCGGCCAGTCATGAGGCAGCGCTGCGCACGCCGGCGCCGGCGCCAGCCGTGCAGAAATAGCGGCGCCGGGCCGCCCAAACATGCGGCCCTGAAACACGCGATCCCGAAATACCCGATCCCCAGGGCACTCCACCCTGGGGATTTTTTGCGCCCAGGATTTGTGCCGGACGCGTGCGGCGACTACTCTGGAGTTTCATCGCAAAACGGCGGCCGGCATGGCGCCGTTTTCCTTTCGAGATGCCTGAAAAGGAGCCCGGCACATGACCACGCCTGTCACCCCGCCTGTCGCCTCACCGCCCACCCTTGTCCCGCACCTTTGGTACGACAAGGAGGCCGTCGAAGCGGCGCGCTTCTATGTATCGGTATTTCCGGATTCGGCCGTCGATTTCGTCGGTCAGATCCGCAATACGCCCTCCGGGGACTGCGATCTCGTGCGGTTCACGCTATGGGGCCAGCCCTTCATGGCGATCTCGGCGGGACCGATGTTCCGCTTCAATCCGTCGATCTCCTTCTTCGTGCTGTTCGATCCGGGCCGCGATCCGCAGGCGCGCGAACGGCTGGATGCCATGTGGGACAAGCTGGTCGATGGCGGCCAGGCGCTGATGCCGCTGGACGCCTACCCCTTCAGCGCGCGCTTCGGCTGGATACAGGACCGCTACGGGCTGTCCTGGCAATTGATGCTGACCGATACGTCGAGCGAATCCCGGCCGCCGATCGTGCCGGCGCTGATGTTCACCGGCGATGCCTGCGGCAAGGCGGAGGCGGCGGGCGAGTTCTGGCGCGAGATCTTCCCGGATTCGCAGGCGGGGCAACTGGTCCGCTATGGGCCCGGCATGGAGCCGAATCCGGCGGGCTCGGTGATGTTCTCCGACTTCCGGCTAGGCAATACGTGGATGGCGGCGATGGACAGCGGCTACCCGCACGGCTTCGCCTTCAACGAGGCCATCTCGTTTGTCGTGCCGTGCGAGGGCCAGGCGAGCATCGACCATTACTGGTCGAAGCTCTCCGCGGTACCCGAAGCCGAGGTATGCGGCTGGTGCAAGGATCCGTTCGGCATCTCGTGGCAGATCGTGCCGGCGGAGATGGACACGCTGATGCGCTCCGGCGACCAGGCGGGCATCGACCGGCTGGTTCAAGCCCTGCTGCAGATGAAGAAGCTGGACGCGGCAGCGCTGCGCTCGGCCTTCGAGGGAACGGGAAGCAGCCGGCCGTAAGACGGCATGCAGGCAAGACCGCAAGGCCCACGGAACATTTGAAACATATACCGAACATGGGAAACGGGACGCCCCAAGGCCCGGAATTCCAGCGTCCTTAAAGATATAACAATAAGTCATTTGGATCAGCGATCGTGCTGGCGTAGCATTCGCCGCGCCGCCGCCTCTCCCGGCGCGCGGCGCATGCTCCCATCACGATCCCCATGTCCGTCGACCTCACCCTCTCCCCTGCCGAAGCGCAACAGGCGGCCGCCACCGCCGCTCCACCCAACAAGGCCGTCATCCGCTCCGCCGCCGATGTCTCGCAACTGGTCAACCAGGGCGGCGCCCAGGCCAGCAATGCGCGCATGGTGGTCGCGATCGCGCTGGGCGGCGTGTTCCTAGACGCCTACGACCTCGGCGCGCTGGCCTTCGGCCTGAAGGACGTCACCCGCGAATTCAACCTGACGCCGGCCGGCACGGGCATGGTCGCGTCGGCGATCACCTTCGGCGCCATCGTCGGCGCCTTCCTCGGCGGCTATTTCACCGACCGCATCGGCCGCTATCGCGTCTTCATGGCCGACATGCTGTTCTTCGTGGTGGCGGCCATCGCCTGCGCGCTGGCGCCGAACGAATACGTGCTGGCCGGCGCCCGCTTCGTGATGGGCCTGGGCGTCGGCATCGACCTGCCGGTGGCGATGGCGTTCCTCGCCGAGTTCTCCAAGCTGCAGGGCCGCGGCAACAAGGCCTCGCGCGTGGCGATGTGGTGCCCCACCTGGTATGCGGCGATCTGCGTGTCGTATCTACTGGTGCTGCTGTGCTACGCGGTCCTGCCCGAGTCGCACAGCGGGCTGCTCTGGCGCATCATCCTCGGCTTCGGCGCGGTGCCGGCGCTGGTCATCATCGCGGTGCGCAGCAAGTACATGAGCGAATCGCCGGTGTGGGCCGCCAACCAGGGCGACCTTGAAGGGGCCGCGCGGATCCTGAAGCGGTCCTATGGCATCGACGCGGTGGTTGCACCCGACGCGGTTGCCAAGCCCGCCAAGCGCGCCGCGTCCTGGGGCAACTACGCGGTGCTGCTGCAGGGCGTCTATCGCAGCCGCACGGTGCTGGCGACGACCATGTCGATCGCTTCGTCGTTCGCCTACAACGCGGTCGCCTTCGGCCTGCCGGTCATCATCGCCAGCTTCCTGGCGCAGACCATGCTGAACACGATCCTGATCTCGCTGGCGCTGAACCTGCTGTTCGCCTTCGTCGGCGGACTGATCGGCGTGCGGCTGGTGCCGCGGGTCGGCGCGTGGAAGCTGACCGTGGTCGGCTACGCGTTCCAGCTGGCCGCGCTGGTCGGCCTGGCGCTGGTCGGCAAACCGGACGGGGTCAGCGAAGTGGTGGCGGCGATCGCGCTGCTGGCCGTGTTCCTGCTGGGCCAGGGCTTCGGTCCGGGCGCGCATACGATGACCTATGCCTCGCTGAGTTACCCAACCTCGCTGCGCGGCGTGGGCGTGGGCTTCAACCAGACGCTGATGCGCGCCAGCTCCACGCTGTCGCTGTTCCTGTTCCCGGTGCTGGCCGCCGCGCTCAGCACCAAGGTGTTCTGGGTCATCGCGCTGGCGCCGCTGGCCGGCCTGCTGGCGCTGCTGGCGATCCGCTGGGAGCCGGCGAACTACGACGTGGACGCCGAGGACTTCTGATCGGACTGGGGGCCGGCCACGCCGGACCACCCTGTCGAACGCTCCAGGAGGGAGAACGCGTACTGCGTTCTCCCTTTTTGCTTTTGGGGGTCCTTTGTGGGTCCTTCGGGGATCCTTCGTGGCCGCCTCGACCTTTGTGGTCGCCTTGACTTATCGTTCTCGATACAGGATATTTGATCCATCTTCATTCCTGAATTGAGAACGACGCGAGACACCGCGCCGCATCCGGATGGAACTGGCCGAACTGGAAATCTTCCGCGCCGTGGCGCAGGAGCAGAGCGTCACGCGGGCCGCCCGCGCGCTCGATCGCGTGCAATCGAACGTCACCACGCGCATCAAGCAGCTCGAGGACAGCCTCGGCGTGACGCTGTTCCAGCGCGACAGCAAGCGCATGACGCTGACCGCCGAAGGGCAAAAGCTGCTTGGTTATGCGGAGCGGCTGCTGGCGCTTGCCGAGGAAGCGCGGCAGGCGATGCGGCACGACGTGCCCACCGGCAAGCTGCGGCTCGGCACCATGGAAAGCGCCGCGGCGGCCCGCCTGCCAAAGCCGCTGGCCCGCTATCACGCAAGCTATCCGCTGGTCGACGTCGAGATCCGCACCGGCACCGCGCAGGCGCTGGCCGATGCGGTCGCCTTGCACCAGCTCGACTGCGCGATCGTCGCGCACCCGGGCAATGGCTCGCCGCGCCAGCTGTCGATGGCGGACATGGCGCCGGGGCTCGAAGGCACGTTCCTGTTCACCGAGGAACTGGTGCTGGTGCTGCCGGCCAGCCATCCGCGCGTGCGCCGGCCGCAGGACGTCAGGCTGCGCACGCTCGCCGGCTTTTCGCGCGGCTGCACCTACCGCCGCTGCGCCGAGGAATGGCTGGCGCAGGCCGACGAGGCCCTGCGCCGCAACCTGACCGTGCGAGAAATGCCCTCCTATCACGCGATCCTGGCCTGCGTCAGCGCGGGGTCGGCCTTCGCCATCCTGCCCAAATCGCTGCTGGCGCTGCATCGCGACAGCGACGACTTCCACACCGTGCCGGTGCGCTCCGCGCATACCTTCCTGGTCAAGCGCGCCGGCTTCACCACCGCCGCCTACGAAGCATTGCTGCACGAGCTGCGCCAAGGCTGAGCGGCCCGATCCCGAAGGAGCATCCGATGACCCCCTCTTCCGTTGAATCTTCCGCTGAGAACGGGCTGCTGGCCCGGCTCGGCATGTCGACGCCGATCATCCAGGCCCCGATGGCGGGCGTCAGCACGCCGGCGCTGGCCGCGGCCGTTTCCAACGCCGGCGGCCTCGGCTCGCTCGGCGTCGGCGCGATGAACGCCGATGCCGCACGCCAGGCTATCCGCGACACGCGCGCGCTGACCGATCGCCCCTTCAACATCAACCTGTTCTGCCATGTGCCAGCGCAGGCCGATGCGCAGCGCGAACGCGGCTGGCTCGACTACCTGGCGCCGCGCTTCGCCGAATTCGGCGCGACCCCGCCGGCCTCGCTGCGCGAGATCTATCGCAGCTTCGTCGCCGACGAGGCCATGTACGAGATGCTGCTGCAGGAAAAGCCCGCGGTCGTCAGCTTCCACTTCGGTCTGCCGGACCAGGCATGGATCGATGCGCTGCGCGAGGCGGGTATCGTGCTGCTGGCCTCGGCGACGACGATCGCGGAAGCGCGCAAGGTGGAAGCGGCCGGCATCGATGCCGTGGTCGCGCAGGGCGTCGAGGCCGGCGGCCATCGCGGCGTGTTCGATACGCAGGGCTTCGACGAAGGACTGGGCACGATGGCGCTCGTGCGGCTGCTGGTGCGCAAGACCGGCCTGCCGGTGATCGCGGCGGGCGGCATCATGGACGGCGCCGGCATCGCGGCCGCGCTGGCCCTGGGCGCGACAGCGGCGCAGCTCGGTACCGCGTTCGTGGCATGCCCCGAGACGGTGGCCGATGCCGCGTATCGCGAAGCGCTGCTGGCGGAGCAGACGCGTCCCACCACGCTGACGCGCGCCATCTCCGGCCGCGCCGCGCGGGGCTTCGTCAATCGCTTCACCGAACTGGGCGTCGCGGCCGATGCGCCGCCGATCCCCGATTACCCGATCACCTATGACGCCGGGAAGGCGCTTCACGCCGCGGCCAAGGCGGCCGGCAGCGCGGACTTCGCCGCGCAATGGGCGGGCCAGGCGGCACCGTTGGCGCGTTCGCTGCCGGCGGCGGAACTGGTGGCGACATTGAATGCCGAGCTGGACGACGTGCTCGGGCGCCTCGGTGCCATGGCGCGCGCGGGCTAACAGGACTGCGTGGCGGTTGCCCCGGGGGACATCGGGGCGCGTTGGGGTGCGGGCGTCATCAGTGCTGGAGTCATCAGTGCTGAAGCCATCGGCGCGGGCGTAACCGGTGCGGGCATCATTGGTGCGGGCTTCATTGGCGCTGGAGTCGTTGGGCGCGTGAGTCATTGCTACCATTGCACGCATGTCCCTGCCGCTGCCGCCACCGCCCGCCCTGCTCGACAACACGCTGTGCGCCGTCGCACGCCGGTATCGCTTGCTGGCGATCGGCGCCGTATCGGAACGGATTCACGAGGCCAATCCGGCGACGGCGCTGGCGGTGACCATCGAGCAGGCGCGCCTCGCCCTCGCCAACGGCGAAATCCCGGGCGCCGCACTGAAGCATCTGTTCGTCGAATCGCTCGCGCGCATGGTGCGGGACGCGATCCGGCCGGATGCGGGCGACCCGGCTTTCCAGGCGATGGTCCTTCGGCATCGGGTGCCCCACGTGCGCGAGTACGCATCGCTGGCGGCCCGTGCCGAGCAGGACCGCAGGCTGGTGCTGGCCGTCGTCAACGCGGTGGCCCACCCGAACAAGCCGCAGCGGAATGCTTCTGGCCCGCAGCGCGAGGCAATGACGCAGCTCCACGCGGCGGCCTCGGCTTCCTCGTGGGCGGCGCTGCACGATACGGTTCGACGCCTGCTCGCCATGCCGGCGACCTCGAACGAGGCGCCGAACGCCATGCCGAACGCAGCGCCGCTGCAACCTGCATTGGCGCAACTGTTGGACAGCCCCGCATTGGAACGCTTGCGACGCCTCGAAGCGCTGAGCTCGGATGCGCAAGTCCGCCAATATCGGTCGCTATGGGACCGGCAAGGTCCTCGCTCGGGAACCGCCACCGCGACGGCGCAGGGCGCTTCCTCGCGGCAGCGCGGGGCCGCCGCCGAAGCGCTGGCCGCACAGGCGCTGCGGGCGTTGGCACAGCGGCTCAACGACGCAGAGGGAATGTCGGCGCCTTACCGCGTGGTGACCTCGATGCGCGTGCCGGCGTCGCTGCCGGCCAGCCATGAGCGGGCCAAGACCGAATGGGATGCGGTACTGCTCCGGCAGGCCAGCACGAAGGATGAGGCCGACGACGAAACACCGGCGTGGGACGTCTGCCTGCTCGTCGAAGCCAAGGCTTCCGTGGATGCCGCCACGACGGATCTCCCTCGCTTGCTGCGCGGCTTGCGCCTGCTCGCCCACGCCGAGAACCACGTCACGTACGCATTCCAGACGGAACAAGGCACCGTGCGCCTGCGTGGCGCCTCGCTGAGCGCGCTGCCGACCGACGAGGCACGCCTCGCCAGCAAGGTCCTGTATTGCAGCGATGCGCCCGGCGAATCCAATCCACGCGTGCTGAGCGCTGCCAGCCGGATGCAACTGCTGTCCGCACCGGCCACGCTCGAATTCGCCAGCAAGCTGATCGAAACGCAGCCGGCGGATTCGCGCGACCTCGAGCCGGTCTGGCATCAACTGCTGGAATCGCCGCAGTGGAGCGCCGTGCTGAACCAATACCGGGCGCTGCGGCGCGTACGCGAATTGATGGTCCACGCGGACGACCTGCTGGCCGCGATCGGCGACGTGGGCCAACGCGCTGATACCTGCTGACGGCGATCGGCGACACGGATCAACGCGCCTGATACCCTGCTGGCCGCGATCGGCGACACGGGCCACCGTGCCTGATGATCGATTGGATCCCGCTGCGATAGCGGGATTCGCGCCGATCCTTATTCCGGCTGAATGCCGGCCTGCTTCACCAGCGCCGCCCAACGATCGACCTCGCCGCGCAGCCTGTCGCCCAATTGCGCGGGCGACGACGCCTTCAGTTCGATGCCCTGGCTATCCAGACGCGCCTTGGTCTGCGGATTGGCCAGCGCCGCCCGCACCTCCTCCCCAAGCCGAGTGACCACAGTGGACGGCGTCCGTGCCGGTGCAACGATTGCCCACCACTGGCTGATCTGCAGCGCCGGCAGTTTTGCCTCGGCGGCAGTCGGCACATTCGGCAGCGCGGCAATGCGTGCCGGTCCGGTGACCATCAGCGCCGTGATCTTGCCCGCGCCAAGCAGACTGCTGCCGCTCGCCAGCGTGGCGAAATGGCCGGCGACCAGTTGCGACGAGACATCGGTAAGCGCGGGCGCGGAGCCGCGGTAGGGCACCGCATCGATAGGAATCGTGGCCTGCCCCTCCAGCATCTTGGCCGCCAGATGGCTGATCGTGCCGTTGCCGCTCGTGGCCAGTTGCAACGGCTTGCCCTGCTTGCGCGCATCGGCAAGGAAGCGCTGTGCCTCGCCGGGCCGATAGCGGGTGCTATCCGCGAACAGCACCAGCGGCGATTCGCCGAGCAGCGAGACCGGCGTGAAGTCGCGCAGCAGATCGTAGGGCATCTGGCGGAACACCGACGGCGCGACCGTATGGGCCAGCTCGATGACGCCCAAGGTGTAGCCGTCGGGGGCCGCCTTTGCCACGGCCTCGGCGCCGATGCGGCCGGAGGCTCCCGCCCGGTTCTCGACGACCACGGGCTGGCCCATCGATTCGCTCATCCGCTGCGCCACGGCGCGCGCCAGCGCATCGGTGCTGCCGCCCGCGGCCCAGGGCACGACGAGGCGAATGGGTTTTTCCGGATAGGCCGACATGGCCGCGGGGGCATGGGCGGTGAGGCAGATTGCGAGGGAGGCGATCAGATAGCGCAGCGTCATGGGAACACTCCAGCCTGTATAAGGGTCAGCCTTGCGCGGGGTCGCGATCGCCCCGTGCCGTCAACATCAGAAGAACCGATTGCGATGCATCGATGCGCCCATCGGCGCGCAGCATTTGCGCCGCGGCGAGCCCGGCTCCGGCGCAGAGTTCCACCCAGAATCCTGCCGAGGCCAGCGCGGCGGTGCTGGCGCGGGCGGCATCGTCCCCCACGACCACCGCGCCGCCGCCCGAGCGCGTCACCGCGAGGACCTGCTGCGCGGTCACCGTCGAGCCCGCGGTCGAGAACTGCTGCGTGGCGCCGTAGAAATCCCCCTGCTGCGGTTCGCCGGCCAGCACGCGCCACAGCCGCGGAAACGGCTCGACGGCCCAGAGCTGCGGCACGCGGGCAAGCCGCCGTGCGGCCACCAGATCGCGCAGCGCGCTATAGATGCCCCACAGCAGGTCCCCGCGCGCGGTCGGCACGATGACGTGGTCGGGCTCGCAACCCTGGTGCACCCATTCGAGTGCCGCGGCGCGATAGCCCTCCACGCCGAACACCGGGCTGCCCACCGCGGGAATGCTGTAGTTGGTCAGCGGGAACGCGCCATCGTCGCGGACGCGTTGGCGCACATGCTGCCACCGCGCATGACCGGTCTCGCAAACGATGCGTTTCGCCCCGTAGTAGCGCAGCGCCGCATCGAAGATCGGCGGCAGGTCCCGATAGGTCGCCACCTCGCACGCCAGGCCGGCCGCCGCGCAATAGGCCGCGGCGGATACCGCCGCGTTGCCGCTCGAGGCGAGCACCACTTCGCTCGCGCCGATCGCCAGCGCACGGCTCACCGCCTGGGCCGACATGCGGTCCTTGTGCGAGCCGGTCGGGTTCGCCCCTTCGTTCTTGATCCATACCGAGGCGACGCCAGCCAGCTCGGCCAGCGCGGGCACCGGAAGACAAGGCGTGTCGCCCTCGCCCAGCGTCACGCCATTCAGATACGGCAGGCAGTGCCCCCAGCGATAACCTGTGCTTTTTGGTGCAAAATCGAAGGCTCGCGCGTCGTAGACCGCTTCGACACTGCTGGGTCGGCCCCGGCTGTGACAGGCAGGGCAACCTTCCGGCAGATCGGAAACGGGATAGATGGCCTCGCAGCTGATGCATTGCAGCGCGTGCAATGCCGGGTTGAGAGTCGGGTTGATGGCCGAAAGCGGCTTCGATGAACGGTCGAGAAGCATGGCGAAAGACGACGATTGCATGAAACGAAGTCTACGGCGCGGCATGCCATTGCAATCAAAGCCATTGCGGCTTTTCAATAAGACGAACTTATAGGGTCCCTATGAAAGAGGCGGCGACAGGCGCAGGCGAACCGTCCATCAGCGCCCGGCAGATCGAGGTATTCCGCATGGTCATGCGCCTCGGTTCCGCGCGCCGCGCCGCCGAGGCGCTGCATATCAGCCAGCCGGCCGTGACGCAGATCGTCCTGCAACTGGAGAAGATCGCGCAGCTGCGACTGTTCGACCGCAGCAAGGGCCGCATGGTCCCGACCGCCGAGGCGACCGCGCTGATGGACGAAGTCGAGCGCGTCTATATCGGCCTCGACGCCGTCCAGCGCAAGATCGACCTGCTCCGCCAGCACGAGGACACGATGCTGCGCGTCGGCGCGCTGCATGCCATGGCCGCCAGCGTGATGCCGATGGCGGTCGCCAGCTTCTCGCACAGCTACCCGCGCAGCCATTGCCGATTGGAGGTAGACAGCTCACGCGCGCTGCGCGAGCGCCTGCTGCAGCGCGAGCTCGACCTGGCCTTCATGGGCGATGAGGTTGACACCAGCGGTCTAACCGCTTCGGAGTTCTACGCCGTGCCGGCCGTCTGCATCGTGCCCGCGACGCATCCATTCGCCGCGCGCGCCAAAGTCGGCGTCGCCGACCTGGCCGACGCCCCGCTGATTGGCCTCGACGCCGCCGACCCGGCGCAACGGCAACTGGAAACCGCCTTCGCCGAACACCAGATCGCACCACGCTTCGTCGCAACGACGCCGTACAGCCATACGCAATGCGCGCTGGTGCTGGCGGGCGCCGGTCTCGCGATCACCAATCCCCTTGTCGCACGGACCTATCTGGCGCTTGGGCTTCGGAGTGTTCCGTTTGCCGGGGCGGTCCGATTCCGCGCGATCCTGGCATTTCACCCCGGGCGCGGCCAGTCATCGGCGGCGCAGCATTTCGTCAGTCTTTGCCGGCAGGGGGTCAGGGATTTGGTGCAGCGGTAGGTTTGGCCTCAGCTTAGGCTGCTGCTTCGGGCTCGTGGCCAACGACCTCGATGTTGTGGCCGTCCGGGCCGATGACGAAGGCGGCGTAGTAGTTGGGGTGGTAGTGCGGGCGGAGACCGGGGGCGCCGTTGTCTTTTGCACCCGCTTCGAGCGCTGCGCGATAGAAGGCATCTACCTGCTGGCGTGTTTCGGCTTTGAATGCGAGGTGGAGATGGGCTGGTTTTTCGTCGGTTTGGAATAGGCAGAGGGAAGGCTTGCCTGGGGGGCAAATTTCGACGCCGTAGGACGGTGGGCCCTCTGAGGCTACGGCTACGCCGAGCGGTTCGAGGGCCTTCAGGAAGAACGCTTTGCTCGCGGGGTAGTTGGTAACGCCAAATTTGACGTGGTCGAACATGGGAGCCTCGTAAAGCGTAATGCCTCTGCCATGAGCATATTCCTAAGTTGTCGTTCAAGATGCATCCGCCCGACCGAATCTTCGCTTGCAAGGTTGTTTAATCGGCGCAAGCGTTGCGGTTACCTTTGGTACGCACAGATTGAGAGTACCACCAGATGATTTGCATCGAAGGGGCCGACGCCAGAGATGGTGGGCAAACGGAATTGACGACAAAGCGGCCGGCGACCGTGCCATTGCCCGCACGCTCTGATGCCGGTTTGTAAGCGCCTGTGCTGGAAATCGTGCACGGAGCCGAAGCGCCGGGGGAGCAACGTCGTCGACATTCCGCCCGGCATCGGATGGCCAATCCGCTCGCTCGTCTGACATTGCGAACGCCGTAAAACGACATCCTCCCGACCATCAACCGCGCTACTGATTTTGCAGACGACGCGCATTGCCCGACCGAGCCCATCAAGACAAAGGACTGCGTGGCAGCAGCCGGCCTGCTCGCTCCTGCCATCACGACGGGTGGAGCCTGCCCCTTCGTTACAATACCAAGCCGAGCTGCGTCTGCGGAGATGTCGTAGCGCGCCGCCAGAGCCATGCGTCAAACTCGCGTCGGGGAAGCGCAAGCAGATCTGCAGCACAGCAGAACGCCCTCCGGAGAAAATGGTAGTCGTCATTCTCGACACCCACCCTCCTGGCAAACGTGCGCACGTGCCGATCCACGGCGATCGAGTCGATGCCGACCAGGCATCCCATATAGTCAACCGTCTTCGGACCGATCCCGTGAAGGGTCTGCATGGCGCGGCGAAACGCTTCCAGCATTAGTTGGGTACGCAAGTCTTGCAGGTCCTCGACGCCCCGGGCTCTCAGAAATACGACCAGGGCTTCAAAACGCGCGACTTTTTCGTGATGTCGCCAGTTCAGGAATGCTCCGGTTTCCCGCGCCTCGATCAAGTCAAGCAAGGCCGATATCGTGTCAATCTGGGGGTAGGCGCGCATGATGTACAGCACGCGCGGGCGGACCACCGTCACGTAGTTCAAACCCGCCTGCAGGACTGAATCCGCCAGCACCGCGCCGAGATGCCCGCAGGTGACCCTAGGAGTGTTCTGCTCGGCAAGGGCGCCCTCGTCTCTAGCAAAGTCCGCGATCCGTCGAGCAGCCCTTAGTACTGCTATGGCAGATTCCTGCGCTCCTCTCATACCAGCTCCGCCAGCTTCAATGCTTTGAGCCGCTCCACGCAGTTGGGGCAAGCCCCACAGGGAAACTCGGCCGACGCTTGACAAGAGTATGTCCGGCCGATCGGCACGCCAAGATCGACAGCAGCACGTACTACGTCCGCTTTAGTTGCATAGCGGAAAGGGGAGTGAAAGCGCACTGGCCCAATAGAAGTTGTCAGTGCATCGAGGTTGTTCATGAAGGCTGCGGTGCAGTCTATTTCCTTGGCATGGTTACTGTTGATGAAGCCGGTGTACACGTCCAAGATGCCAACCGTCTGTGCCCGCGCTGCGGCCGCGGCAAAGAACAGCATGGTGCGGTACGGGATGTACAGGTCATCGTCCTTAACTACCTCGTTCCAGAGGTCGGCCTCGCGGATCAAGCGCGACGGGGAGTCCCGGAAGACGTCTGAGATGTCATACCTCGCCGGCCGACGCATCGTTGGCGGGAGTACTTCATTTACCCTGCTCCATTCGGTCTCCACGCAATGCTGCCCGTAGTCGAAGAAGACTGGCACTACATCGACGCCCTTCGAAAAGAGTTGGTAAGCCACGGTCGTCGAATCCAACCCGCCGGAAGCTAGGAGCAGCGCAGCTTTCATACCATTGTGATCCTTAATTTGGCCAGCGCGTCGAACATGCCGTTCAGGCACTCGTCAAGGTCCGCGGAGTATACCGAACTTCCCACCATAACCATCGTATTGTTGTTCTCTTCACGCGGGTCGAATGTAATAACCGGCTTACGTAGCTCAATGGCCATTCCTATTTCCACCAAGGTACCCGGATCGCGCCCCAATGGAATCGCAAAAATGGCGTCGCAATCCTTTAACAGTTGGCAATCCAACAGGTAGGTGCGGCGTAAGGCGCCATCGCTGGCGGGCTTCGCCAGTTCGCCATTCTCCTGGACGGGTCGCCGCACCCGGAAGTTGTGATAAGCCAAGCTCTCGACAGCACGATCCAGTTCTGGCTTATAGACGTATGAGAAATCTGGTCCTGCCAGATAGATGGAGAAGCGCTGGCGCTCGTGCCAAGGCAGAGTCGTCCCGCTCAGTCCACGCAGTTCCTCCACGGTGAGCGTCAGGCTACGCTGCAGGTCTCGCCGAAAATCATCCGGATACGTGGTGTGCGCATACGCAGTAGCCGCTTGGCATCCCCGCCACGCCGCCTCAGCCCAGCCGCGCTCGGCGTAGGCAACCATCACCGCAGAATAGACATCACCCACACCAACGGAATTGGCCGTCTTGCCAAGGGTGGCTGGAATTTCCTCCACACTGCCATTCCGAAGGTCGAAGAGCCGGCTGCCGCCGCGATTCTCCTTCAACAGAAAGACTTCGGGGGAGAGTGTTGCCACTTCCGCAAGCAGGGGATCCAACGATCCCGCCCCGAGCGTCGCAAAGATGTGCGACGACGTGGATAACATGATGGCTTCAATGCAGTCTCGGAACTGCTGCAAGGACGCGAGGCTGTCCACGTCATAGGCCGCGTCGATTGAAAATCGCGCATTCGGAGAGCATCGGCGTCGCAAATCGTCTATATCGTACCTACCAGGAAAGACCATCACCCGCGCGTATCCCTGCAGGTCCGGCCCCGGGTCGCGCGGTATTACATGCTTGCGGTCACGCAGTAGGTCTTCGTATCCTTGGTGCGAAACCTCCGTTGGATCACCAATGACAATGACGTTCGGCGCACCGACGACATCGCCCAGCAAGTGGAACTCTTGGCATCCGTGCGCCTCCAGATAGCGACGCGCTTCACCTTCCAAGTACTGCGGACAGAAGGCGGCCACGGCATACGGCACGCCTGCCGCCCATAGCCCTCTCGCGGCATGGACGATGCCGCCTAACCTTAGCTTGCATTCCGCCTTCTGGTAGGGGTGAGTGAAGTCGACCACAATTTCCCCAGCGATCAGCACTGGGACGGTGCGCGTCTCCATTATTGGGGAACGAAGTCAGCTTCAACGGTGGGTATCGGCGCAAGCGCCGACGATGTGACCACGCCTGCGTAGCTAACCCCTGCCTTCAGGCAGGCAGCGAGGTAGTTGTAAGAGGTTGGAAGGGCCCCAACTTTGATTCCGCGCTGATCGACCGCGAAAACACGCCTTTCAAAAACAAGAGTTAGCGATGCGCCCTCGGCAGGCACGAGTCCGGACTGTGCGAAGTAGTCGCACTGTGCCACTTCTTCCAGCACCGTCGAGAATGCCTGCTGACACCGGTCGACGCCGCTCGTTCCGCCCCCGCCCGCTCCGGGCCCACTCTTCGGTGGGGTGGATCCAGAATAATCGGAAAAACTGCCAGACCCCGAGCTTCCCATTCTATCCCCTTCACATTCGGTAAATTGTGGTATTCAGACTCACTCTTTTTCTCAGCACGACGGGCATTTATATCCGCGCGTGGCAAGCCCGACAGTCGCTGCGCGCCATTGACTAACAAGTCAGCGCCATTGCTAGAAATTGCCGCCTCCAGCGGAAGAGAGCTTACGACACTGACGGCGCACATGAGTATTGAATAATTTTTCAGTCGGTAACCAGTCTACATTTAAATAAGAGAGACAACGCATCGTCACCCCCAAGAAAGGGGGGTTGCGTCGCGACAAAATGTCGGATCGAACAGCAGAATGAGATCGTCGTTGTACAAGCCCTTCGCGACTAGCCTGTGAAAACGCACATAACACGGCCGTCGATCGCAAGAAAATCCGTATCGCCAAACTGGAGCAGCACGCAAGAAATTAGGCGTAGCCGCGGGCCACACAGTGGTCACACATGCGACCGAAACGGGCTCTGGTCGGCCGGGACCACCATTTCGCAATGGCGAACGTACTGTGCCTCAGCGATTGGGGGAAAACCGCAACCTCGACACGGCAATCAGCAGCTCTACGATTTCTTCGTCAAGGGGAGCACCCTGACGAAGCCATTCGCCAACGCGGGCCAGTAATCTGTTGGCCAACTGAGACCCATGGCCAGGACTTCCTTCACCGATAGGTCGTTTTCCTGGAAGGCGGCGAGTGGCTGTTCCAGATGCACGACTACCTGTGTCGGGTGGGTCATCGCGGGCGAAGCTTGCTCAGGTCTCAGGAGCTTTTTTCTTCGATGCTATCGCGGTCGCGTTACGGAGACTCCGCCGCCGTAGGTGCGAACGTGGGTTCGATTCCCGCCGGCTCCACCGATCCTTCCTTTCGGCAGTTCCGCCGAACTACTGATGCAAACATTGAACAAAAGCCCGGCAATGCCGGGCCCTTGTTTGTTTTTGCGTTGCACCGATTATTCCCGGTCCACGCCATACCACGCGTCGCGCAGCGGCCCGACCCGGACGTTCTCGAAATCGGCGGACGCCTGCAACCACTTTTCGACCGCTTCGCGCTGCTCGGCGCTGACCGAACCGCGAGCGGCGTTCAGCAGAACATAGGCGGACAACTGGTAATCGTCGATGGCGCCCGCCATCAGCAGTCCGTTGGCCTCGATGGCCTCTTGCAGGAACCGGTCAAGCAGCGCCTCCGGATCGCCCTGGCGAGCCGGCTCGGAGACATCTGCCATCACCTCGAACGCCAGCTCCTGATACTCACCAATATGGAGCTTCTTGCGTTGGCGGTGGTTGTAGCGGCGGGAAGACTTCATGGGGATTCCTTTGATGCTTCATGAGAAAGGCGCAATTGTGCCAGCGTTCGCGGCCTCGTTCCCGTCCATCCTCCGAAGTTTTCGCCGAATCTTCCGCGATTGAGTCGCCGGAGTCTCAGGCGAGCAATGTCAAGGCATCTGCCAGTGAAAGCACCGTCGTACGGGATTCGAAGGCTGTCGAGAAGAGATGATCGTGCACGACCTGATCCGGGTCGTAGCAGCAATCCTTGACCGTGAACAGGCGGAAATCCGCATCGCTCGCGTACGCGACCGAAGACAGCATCACGCCGGTCGACGCAATGCCAACCATGATCAGCGTATCGATACCTTGGGCGGACAGTCGTACCTGCAGGTCGGTACCGAAGAACACGCTGGCACGGTGCGCGATGATGATCGGTTCATCGGCCTGCCGACCAAGTTCCGGCGAGATCTGGTCTTCGACGAAAAGACCGAGTTTCTTGACACCCTGCCCGTTCTTGTTCAACGGACTGACTTCCGGATAGCCAGGACTGAAATGGAACTTCGCGAAATAGACGCTGACGCCGTTGGCTCGCGCAGCGTCACACAGCTTGCGCGTATTGGCGAGCAACGTGGGTGCGACCGAGGGGAACAACGCCAGAATGTCGGTCTGATAGTGCATGACCAACAGCGCGGTTTTTGCGGGATCGATTGCCGGAATCTGCATGGTCATATCGCGCATCGGAGGCGCATTCCTTATCTTTGTCGACGATCTGCTTAATCAAACGAGGGCGCTGGCACAACGATGAACTTTACCATCGCCATCATCAGCCGAAATTCGGCACCGTCTCCCCGGCCCGCAACGTCAGGACTCGCACGCCGTTCCCCGTGACAGCGACCGTGTGCTCGAATTGCGCGGACAGCCGGCCATCGCGCGTCACCACCGTCCAGCCATCGTCTTCGGTCCGGACGGCGTGCCCGCCTTGGTTGATCATCGGCTCGATGGTGAACACCATGCCTTCGCGCAGCTCCAACCCTGTTCGCGGCCTTCCCCAGTGCAGGACTTCGGGCGGCTCGTGCATTTCACGCCCGATGCCATGCCCGCAATATTCCCTGACGACCGAATAGCCGTGCTTTCGCGCGTGCCGCTCGATCGCGTGCCCGACATCGCCAAGCCGGGCGCCAGGGCGAACAGTCTGGATGCCTTTCCACATGGCTTCGTAGGTAACCTGCACGAGCCGCTTGGCTAGTGGTGACACCTCGCCAACAAGATACGTCTTGCTCGAATCGGCGATATAGCCGTTCTTCTCCAACGTGATATCGAAGTTGACGATATCCCCGTTCTGCAGGATGTCCGACGTCGATGGAACGCCGTGGCAGACCACGTTGTTGCGAGAAGAGTTCAGCGCGTACGCATACCCGTACTGCCCTTTGCTCGCCGGGCGCGCTTGCAGCTCATTGACGATGAAGCTGTCGACCAAGTCGTTGACCTGCATGGTAGACATGCCGATCAGATTTAGTCGGTCTAGATAGGCAAACACCTGGGCCAACAATCTGCCCGACTCCGCCAGAATCGCGATTTCTTCCGGCCGCTTTGTCATGTCGAAGCGACCTTGATGCCTTGCGACACCACACCAGCCGCCCGCAATTCCCCCGCCACGATCTCATTGAAACTCTGCGTGGGATTCATTTCGCACAGCATGCCGATCTTGATCCAGAACGCCGCTTGCGCATTGATCGACCGACATGACACGGCGCTTGCCTTGCGGATTTGATCGTGCAGATCGTCGTCGATATTGACTATGCCCATTGCGGTATCTCTATATGGTTCATATACGAATCATATACGCAAGTCGATTTGCTGCGCAAGGGATGAGCCGCCTGCTGGCGCATGCCACAATCTTCGCCAGCCAACACAAAAACGGAGTAGACGCGATGACTGCCACGACCATGGGCATTGACCACATTGGCCTTACCGTTGCAAACCTCGAAGCTTCGACGCGCTTCTTTACGGAATGCCTGGGCTGGCGCGTATTCGGCAGCAACCCTGCATACCCCGCTGCGTACGTCACCGACGGCACAGCCAAGATCACGCTGTGGCAGGTCGCGGATGCAACCGCGTTCGCGGCGTTCGATCGCAAGAACGCCGTCGGCCTACACCATCTCGCCTTGAAGGTTCCGGATCGGTCTTCACTCGACAGGCTTTTCGAACGGGTCCGCGCTTATCCCAGCGTTCAGGTGGAGTTTGCACCGGAGCCGTCCGGCAACGGGCCCAAGTGGCATGCGATGGTGTTGGAACCGGGCGGTACGCGACTTGAGCTGAGTTTCGATCCTCGATAGCTGGCGAATCCGGCAAGACGAACGCGACCATATACGGGCAAATAGTAGGCGCTAGAGATACACTCGGCTGCTTCGCGAGGAACGAGAGCAAACATGGAACTCTCGCAGGTGATCCTCCGAAATATCAAGCTAACGGCGACCGCGTGTACGTTGAAGTCGAGCTAGCACCAAGACTAGCGGACAATTGAGGGCTAGCCCATGTTGTCCGCCTTTGACCACAAGCGGTTATCCCGGCACGGCGCCAGAAATCCGGATCAAAGACACCGGTCGGTACACTGCCGTCCGATATATGTCAGTTGCCCACAGGGATAGCATTTTCAGAAACTCATTGAATGGTGCTGCATCGTGTTTAGCCTGGAAGATGGCCCGCGCACGCTTCGCTCGCCCGAGGCGTGCAGAGTTCGTAAGCTCATGCTCAGCGAGCCGCATGTCGCCCCCCTTGCGCAGTACGTCGAGCGCATGCGCTTGGCGAATCCGGATTGGCAATTTCCCGACTTCGATCCACTCGACGGCGGCGTGAACGCTGAGCTACTGTTCCTGCTTGAAAAGCCGGGGCCGATGACGTCGCCAACAGGAACACGTGTCGGCTCAGGATTCATCTCTCGGAACAATGATGATCCAACCGCCGAAAACGTCTACAACTTCATGTTGCAAGCCGGCATCCCTCGGAAGAGCACGGTGCTCTGGAACGTGATGCCAGGGTGGAACAACAAGATTCAGTTCACCAACAGTGAACTTCGCAGCGGGATTGAGCATCTTCGCGAGGTTCTGCCGCTCCTGCCGAAGGTGACGACCGTAGTGCTAGTGGGAAGCCAGGCGCGCAAGGCTCTTCCCCTTCTGCAGGCGCTTGGTATGCGTGTCTTCATGTCCGCGCACCCTGGGCAGCAGGTTTACCGGTTCAATCCAACAATGTGGCGCTCCATTCCGGACCAATGGAGGGAAGCTTGGCTAGCTCACCAAGCCAACCTACACCCCAACTCCCCTAGCCCATGTGTATCCGTTTAAGAGATGGCATGGACGCCTGCAAGTGGACCGCGGCGAAGGCGCCAATGAAGCGTGAGAGCGCATCCTTCGAAGCCCAACCGATTGCCAACTCTCCCCCTCACCGCCGAAACCAAACCACCGACAACCCACCCCCCACCACCAGCAACACCACCGCCCCCGCCGCCAACAACGCACTCACCTCGACCTCCTTCCGCTCCAACGCAAACCGGCTGGTGAGCCGCCGATAAACCTGCGTCAAATCAGCAGCCGAACTGGCCTGAAAGTACTCACCATCGGTCAGCATCGCAACCTGGCGCAAGGTGGCCTCATCCAATTGCACGGGCGAAGAAATACCCGGTGGCGCCGCGCCCTCTTCTAGCGGTGTACCGAAGCCAACGGTGTAGACCCGCACGCCTCGCTGGGCGGCCATGCGTGCGGCGTCCAGAGGGTCCGGGCCGGTGGTGCGGCGGCCATCGCTGAGCAGGATGATTGCGCCGTGCCGATAGGAACCGGGGCTCGCCGAGGGCTGCTCCTGTTCGCGTTTGCGGACGGCCTCGGCCGCGGCGGCTTCTGACAGCGATCTGCCGCCCGGTCCGGGGGCAAGCGACTCGCCTCCGAAAATGATCGCCTCCAGGTCGATGCCATCGTTGGGCAACAGCACCGCCAGCGCCTGGATCAGTCCGCTGCCGGTTGCTGTGCCGTGCTGGAGTTGAAAGCGGTCGATCGCATCGAGCATGTCCTGCCGGCTCTCGGTAGGCGGAAGCACCACGGTCGCGGTGGCAGCAAAAGAGACAATGCCCAGGCGCACGCTTGCCGGCAACCCGATGATGAAATCGCGCGCGGCGTGCTGGGCGGCGGCGATTCGGGTGGGTGCCACGTCGGCCGCCGCCATGCTGCGGGAGGTATCCATCGCAAGCACCACCGTGACGGTGTCGGAGGGCAGCGTGATCGTGGCGGTGGGACGGGCGCAAGCCAGCAGGGCGACGCCAAACCCCAGCAAGACGAGGAACGGCGGGATGTGGCGCCGCACTCGTTGCTTGCGGCCCAGGGCGGCGCGCGGCAGCGCAATACTGGCGTACATCAAGGCGGCTTTTTTGCGCCGCGCAATCACGTAGAGGTAGGCGGCTGCCAGCAAGGGGAGAGCCAGCAGCAGCCAGAGCATTTGTGGCCAGAGAAACTGCATGCCCTGCTCCATGGCGCGTGGTATGACGATGGTACTGCGTTTCCAAGTCTGGCATTCGCGCCAACTTTTCGCTCCGGCCATTCGCGCCTCGAGCATTCGCGCCTCGAGCATTGGCGCCTCGGCATTGGCGCCCCGGCATTCGGGCCGCGGCATACGGGCCGCCGCATCCGCTCGGGCACGAGCTCAGGCATTCCCATGCATCCCTCGCCCTTTCCCGCACCGCAGTTTTCTCTTATGATGCCGCGCGTCATATCGGCCGGTAGAAGGACGACCGCCGGTCGGTAAATGACGGCGCTTTGCCAGCGTTCGACGCCATCCCGGGCGTCATCGACACACCATAAAAAAACAGCACAACAACAAGGAGTCACCTTGAATAAGTCCATCCGCACGAGTCTGCTCGCGCTGGCCGCCATGGCCGCCGTTCATGCGCACGCCGCTCCCACGCTGGTGCAGTCCGTTCAGGGCTACACGCTGCAGAACGACAAGATCGTCACCTTCAGCGGCCTGGTGTTCGACCAGGGCAAGGTACTGGAGACCGGCGATGCCGCCGCGCTGCGCGCGAAGTATCCCGATGCCAGGCGCATCGACGGCCAGGGCAAGACGCTGCTGCCGGGCCTGATCGATGCCCACGGCCATGTGTTCCGGTTGGGCTTCAAGACGACCGAGATCTCGCTGTCGGGCACGCGGACCCTGCAGGAAGCGCAGGGCCAGATCCGCGACTATGCGAAGAAGAATCCGCAGCGCCAATGGCTGCTCGGCTATGGGTGGAATCAGGTGAACTGGAAGCTGGGCCGCTTCCCGACCGCAGCCGAGCTCGATGCCGCGGTGTCGGACCGTCCGGTGCGCCTGGTGCGCGTCGATGGCCACGCGGCGTGGCTGAACACCAAGGCGCTGCAGGCGGCCGGCATCACGCGCGACACCAAGGACCCGGCCGGCGGCCGTATCGAACGCGATGCGAACGGTAATCCGACCGGCGTGCTGATCGACAAGGCCATGGCGCTGGTCAATAACGTGATCCCGCCCTACTCCGACGACGATCGCCGTGCCGCGCTGGCCGCCGCCGTCGCGCATCTGAACGCGCTGGGCCTGACCTCTGTCGGCGATGCCGGCGTGACCGTTGCCGACGATCGCATCTATCGCGAGTTCGCCGACCAGGGCAAGCTCACCACGCGCATCTACGGGATGATTCGCGACGCCGGCGAGGACTTCAAGACGCTGTCCGCCAAGGGCCCGCTGATCGGTTACGGCAACGATCGCTACGATCTGCGCGCCGTGAAGCTCTACGGCGACGGCGCGCTCGGCAGCCGTGGCGCCGCGCTGATGGAGCCCTACACCGATGACCACGCGCATAGCGGCCTGCTGTTCATGAGCGATGCCGCGATGCAGGCCAGCGTGAAGGCCGCGCTGAAGGCCGGCTACCAAGTCAATGTGCATGCGATCGGCGACAAGACCAACCATCAGGTGCTCGACGCGATGGAAGTCGCTTACAAGGACGTGGGCGGCCGCGAGCTGCGCAATCGGATCGAACACGCCCAGGTGGTCTCGCTACCCGATATTCCGCGCTTCAAGACGCTGAACCTGATCGCGTCGATGCAGCCGACCCACGCCACCAGCGACATGAACATGGCGGAAGACCGCATTGGCAAGGAGCGCATCAAGGGCGCCTATGCCTGGCAGACCTTCCTGAAGCAGGGCACCGTGATCGCGGGCGGCTCGGATTTCCCGGTGGAATCGGCCAACCCGTTCTACGGGCTGCACGCCGCGGTCACGCGCACCGACCATGAAGGCCGGCCCATCAAGGGCTGGCACCCCGAGGAAGCGATGACGCTGCCGCAGGCGTTCCGCGCGTTCACGATGGATGCCGCGTACGCGCAGCATCAGGAAAAGACGCTGGGTTCGCTCGAGCCGGGCAAGTGGGCCGACTTCATCCTGGTGGACCGCGATCTCTTCAAGGTCGCACCGGCCGACATCTGGAAAATCCAGGTGCTGGAGACCTGGGTGGCGGGTGAACGCGTGTACGCGAAGGGTGATCAGGCTGCGAAGCGCTGATCGACCGCCCCAACGTCGCCCGATAGAAGCCCTGCTGGACCATCGTTCAGCAGGGCTTTTTTTGCGGGCCGCCGTTCGCAATGACGCGCGATTCTGCCTGACAGATGGTTACTGCCCATCGCCTCCTTTGGTGCGTGGTGCCGATTCCGATGGCCGCCCGAGCCCTCGCTGCGGCCTCCGGAGGCAAACAACGCTAGTATTCGCCGAATCCGCCCTTCATCGATTCGGTATGAAATTCAAGGAAATCTATGCCTTTCGCGCGGTAATGCGCACGGGCTCCATGACGGCCGCGGCCAACGAGCTGTTCATGTCGCAGCCCAATGTCAGCCGGCTGATCTCGCAATTGGAAGCCTCCACCGGCCTGACGCTCTTTACCCGCAATGCCGGCCGGCTCGCGCCGACCGAAGAGGGATTGGCTTTTCTGCGGGAGGTTGATCGCACCTTCGTCGGGTTGGAAGCCCTGAAGGACGCCGCGCGCAATATCCGCCAGTTCGGCGCGGGCCGGCTGCGCATCGCCACGGTGCCTTCGTTGGCGATGACGGTATTGCCGCTGGTGCTGCAACGCTTTCATGCGGACCATCCCGACGTCTACGTCGCCATGGAAACCGGCAGCACGCAGCTCGTGGCCGAGCAGGTCGGCAACCGCCATTGCGAGCTCGGACTGGTTTCCTATTTGCCCACTGCCGCCGTGACCGAGGCGCATCCGGTAGCCGAGCTGTTCGGCTGCTGCGTGCTGCCGCCCGGCCATCGGCTTGCGGCCCGCGAGGTCATCACGCCGGCCGACCTCGCCGGCGAACCGTTCATCTCGATGGCCCATGGCGATGGGCTGCGCGCCGCCGTGGATGCCGCCTTCGCCGGCGACGACCGCCGGGTGATGCATTTCGAGACGCCCTATGGCGCGACCATCTGCAATATGGTCGGTCTTGGGCTGGGCGTGGGCATCGTCAATCCGCTGGTCGCCCGCATGTACCGGCACACCAATATCGTGGTGCGGCCATTCGAGCCCCGCGTGCCCTTCGTCAGCTATCTGCTGCTGGCGCGCAATCGGCCGGCCAATCTGCTGGTGGACCGCTTTATCGCGCGGCTGCGCGAGGTCATCGACGCGGAAATCGAAGGCTTGGCCGATTGAGATCCCACCTCAGACGCCACCTCAGACGCCACCTCAGACGCCACCTCAGACCCCATCAGCTTTTCGTATAGGTACCGCACGAATTGGTATTTGCGCGTATCGGGGGTCGGTGCGCATACTCGCTCGCATTGGCAACACCGGCCCGGCGCCACGGTTCCGGCCCAGGGCTGCCGCGATATTTGCGAGTCCCCACATGACTTTTGACAGGGCCCAAGGCCCGTTCCCGACCCGCGCGAGGGCGTGCTGAATGGGCAACGCCTCCACTCCCTCCCAACTTCCGATCTTCGATGTCGCCGTCATCGGCGGTGGCCTGGTCGGCTCGGCCGTGGCCTATGGCCTGCGCGGCAGCGTCAATTCCATCGCCGTGCTCGACGAGGGCGACGTCGCCCTGCGTGCATCGCGCGGCAACTTCGGCCTGGTCTGGCTGCAGAGCAAGGGCTACGGCATGGGCGCGTACAGCCGCTGGACGCTGGGCTCCGTGCGGCTGTGGCCTCAGCTGGCCGCGCAACTGCTGGCGGAAACCGGCATCGACGTGGCGCTCGAGCAGAAAGGCGGGCTGACCCCGCTGATGGGCGACTACGAGATCGAAGCGCGCCTGGCCTGGGTCAACAAGCTGATGTCCCAGCCGGGCGTCGAGCCCTACGAATGGAAGCTGCTGGATCATCACCAGGCGGCCTCGCTGGTGCCCGGGCTCGGCCCCGACGTGACCGGCGCCATCTGGACCCCGCACGACGGCATCGTCAACCCGCTGAAGCTGCTGCGCGCATTCCATATCGCTTTCAGCCAGAGCGACGTGCGCTACCTCCCCCATCACGGCGTAACGGCCATCACGCAGCTGTCGGACGGCGACTTCGTGCTGGACACGCCCAAGGGCAGCGTGCGCGCCCGCAAGATCGTGCTGGCCGCGGGCCTGCGCAATGGCGAACTGGGCCGCATGGTCGGCACCCATCTGCCGATGGCGCCGCAGCGCGGCCAGATCCTGGTGCTCGAACGCACGCGCCGCCTGCTCGATACCCCGATGGTGACGCTGCGCCAGAACGACGAAGGCAGCTGGCTCGTGGGCGATTCGCAGGAGGATGCGGGCTACGCCGACCATGTGACCACGTTGCCGATCCTCGCCACGCTGGCCGACCGCGCGGTGCGCACGCTGCCGGCGCTGCGCGAGGTGCGTGCGGTGCGCGCCTGGTCCGCCCTGCGCGTGCGCGCGCAGGATGGCTTCCCCGTTTACGAACAATCGGCCAGCCACCCCGGCGCGTTCCTGGTGACATGCCACAGCGGCGTGACGCTGGCGGCCACGCATGCGATGACGCTCGCGCCGATGATCGCCGCCGGTGCGTTGGCGCCCGAGCTGGACACTTTTTCGACCCGGAGATTTCATGTTCAGAAGACTTGATGCACCCGTCGTGCAAGCTGCCGGCCGCACGGTGCGTGTCATCGTCGACGGCGTCGCGCTGGAATGCCGCGAGGGCGACAGCGTCGCCGCGGCCCTGTTCGCGGCCGGCGTGCAGGCCTGCCGTGACACCGCCGTGTCGGGCGCGGCGCGCGGTCCCTTCTGCATGATGGGCGTCTGCTATGACTGCCTGGTGCGCATCGACGGCCGGCCCAACCAGCAGGCCTGCATGACGCCGGTGCGCGATGGCATGACGGTGCAGCGCCAGCTGGGCGCGCGCGAGGTGGCGGTATGAACGATATGGCATCGGACATGGCCTCCGACATGGCTTCCATTTCCGCCGAGATCCCGCAGTACGACCTGCTGGTGGTGGGCGCTGGCCCCGCGGGCCTGGCTGCGGCCACCCGCGCCGCCGGCCTCGGCCTTGTCACCGCGCTGATCGACGAGCAGCCCGCCCCGGGCGGCCAGATCTATCGCGCAGTCGGCAGTACCCCGGTGCAGGATCGCAACATCCTCGGCGCCGACTACTGGCACGGCCTGGAGCTGCTGGAGCCCTTCGCACGCAGCGGCGCACGCTATCTGTCCTCGGCCACCGTGTGGTCGATCAATCGACGCGAGCCGCAGGCCGGCGGCCAGCCGGCGGGCTTCGAGGTCGCCTACTCCGTGTCCAAGGGTGGGGAAGAACCGCAGGCCTCGCTGCTGCACTGCCGGCACATCATCTTGGCCACGGGCGCCCAGGAGCGGCCCTTCCCCATCCCGGGCTGGACCTTGCCGGGCGTCATCACGGCAGGGGCCGGGCAGATCCTGCTCAAGACCTCGGGCGTCGTGCCGGAAGGACGCACCGTGCTCGCAGGCGGCGGACCGCTGCTCTATCTGCTGGCCTATCAGTACCTGAATGCGGGCGTGAAGCTGGACGCCATTCTCGAAACCACGGCAAGCAGCCAATGGCTGCAGGCGCTGCCTCATGCGTGGAGCTTCCTGCGATCGCCCTACCTTGGCAAGGGCCTGACGCTGATGCGCGCGGTCCGCAATGCGGTGCCCATCGTCAGCGGCGTCACCGCGCTGGAGGCGTTGGCGGGCGCGAATGGCCAGCTGGCCGAAGTGCGATATACCGCGGGCGGCCAGAGCCGTTCGATGGCCGTTGACCAGTTGCTGCTGCATCAGGGCGTGGTCCCGAATACCAACCTGTCGCGCGCTGTCGGCGCCGAGCATGCGTGGAACGACCTGCAGGACTGCTGGGAACCGGTCGTCGATGCCTGGGGCGCGACCTCGGTGCCGCAACTGAGCATCGCCGGCGACGGCGCGGGCATCGCGGGCGCGATGGCAGCGGAGCACCGCGGGCGCATCGCGGCCGTGCATGTCGCCGCGGCGTTGGGACGCATCGACACCGCCGCCCGCGACCGCGAGGCCGCACCGCATCAGGCTGCTCTCGCACGCGCTACGCGGGGCCGGGAATTCCTCGAGGTGCTGTACCGCCCCGCGACGCAGTTCCGCCGCCCGGTGGGCGACACCATCGTCTGCCGCTGCGAAGAGGCCACCGCCGAGCAAGTACGGCATGCCGCCCGCATCGGCTGCCAGGGCCCCAACCAGATGAAGGCATTCCTGCGCTGCGGGATGGGCCCCTGCCAGGGCCGGTTCTGCGGACTGACGGTGACCGAGCTTATCGCCGACGAGCAGCAGCGCCATCCGCGCGACGTGGGCTACTACCGGCTGCGCTTCCCGACCAAGCCCGTGACGCTGGGGGAAATCGCCACGCTGCCGCAGACCCCGGCATCGCGCGAGGCGGTCGTGCGTTTCAAGAAGTAAGGGGTGATGGCCAGCGTGCCCGGCATGCAGGTGCGGCTGGCCAACGCCACCAGGAAACTATCGCGTCGAAGAACGCGTCGCCGGACTGCCATGCGGTACGGCGCAACACAACTAGAAAGCGAGCACCGCAGGCGACAAGCGTCGGGGCATATCGAAGCTCCGCCCGCGCCCAAGGTGCCGCAACGATCCAGTGCAGCAGCGACATCCTGAGAGGATTCCACCCATCTACGAGGACCAACCATGGCATTTTTCAAGATCGTTCCCGCTGTCGTACTGGCATTCGCTGCCACACAAGCCGTCGCCCAGGAATTGCCTCCCGGGCCCATCCGCATGCTGGTCGGCTTCGCGCCCGGAGGCGGCAACGATGTCATCGCTCGCGTCGTCGCCACGCAGTTCCAGTTGAACACCAAGCAGACCATGGTGGTGGAAAACCGGCCCGGCGGTGGCAGCACCATCGCCACCGCGGAGATGGCACGCGCCACGCCCAACGGCTCGGTGCTGCTGCTCGGATCGGTGGGCGGACAGGCTATCGCCCCGTCGGTCTACAGCAAGCTGCCCTATGACCCGGTCAAAGGCGTACAGCCGGTCTCGCTGGTGGCCAAGTCCGCCAACGCGCTGGTCGTGAACAACGCGCTGCCGGTGAAGACGGTGCAGGAGCTGCTGGCCTATGCGAAGGCCAATCCGGGCCAGCTCAATGTCGCGTCGCCGGGCAACGGCACGATCTCGCACCTGTCCGCGGAGCTGTTCAAGAGCATGGCTGGCGTGGCCATCACCCACATCCCCTATCGCGGCGATGCGCCTGCCATGCAGGACGTGATGGCGGGCCAGGCGCAGATGACGTTTGCCAGCCTGCCGTCGGCCAAGGCCGGCGCCGACTCCGGCAAGGTCCGCATCATCGCGGTGACCAGCGCCAAGCGCGTGGAAACCATGCCGGACGTTCCGACCATCGCCGAGTCTGGCGTGCCGGGCTACGAAGTGGTGTCCTGGTATGGGGTCTTCACCACCGGCGGCACGCCCATGCCGACCGTGAAGCGCCTCGCCCAGGAAATCGCCGCGGTAGTGGCAACCCCCTCGGTCCGCAATTCCATCACCAAGCAGGGCATGGAACCCAGCGCACTGGGCCCGGTGGAATTCGCCCAACTCGTGAACCGCGATTCCCAGAAATGGGACAAGGTCGTGAAGACAGTAGGGATCAAGCTGGACTGATTTTTTTGATTTGCAGTGCCCCTGTAGTACTCGCCCGGGCGTCGGAGGACGGCCCGGGTTTTTTTATCGAAGGCTCACTTCGGCTTGCCGGCCAAAATAGGTCGACCCGAACGTTGTCTCAATCCAATGCCAACCACCGCTACGCCAGCATCAAATCCAGGTTCTGAATCGCTGCACCAGACGCGCCCTTTCCAAGATTGTCGAAGACCGCGGACAGAAGGACGTGCCCGTGCTCCTTGCCAGCAAATATGCTCAGGCGCATGTCGTTCGTACCGTTCAGCGCTTGGGGATCCAGATGCTTCAAAGCGCTCGATTCCTGCAGCGGCAAGACATGTACGTGGGCCGCGTCGGCATAGTGGCGGGCGAGGCAGGCGTGTAACGTGTCGCCATTGACGCCCGGGGCCAGCAGCCGCAACGCCAGCGGCACCGTCAGCACGATGCCCTGGCGGAACGATCCGTATGCGGGGACAAAAATAGGCGGCTGCGCGAGCCACGCGTGCTGCTGGATCTCCGGCGTGTGCTTGTGCGCGAGTTCCAGCCCATAGACCTGGAATGACGGCGCGCTGGCGGCGCCCGGCCCCTCATATTCCTCCACGCCGGCGCGTCCGCGCCCCGAGTAGCCGGATACCGCATGAATGCTGATGGGGTAATCGCCCGGTATCAGCCCGGCCTGCACCAACGGACGCAGCAGGCCAATTGCACCGGTCGGATAGCAACCCGGATTGGTGACCCGACGTGCGTTTGCAATTCGCTCCGTCTGCTCTGGCGCCATTTCGGGGAATCCGTATGTCCAGTCCGGGTGTGTACGGTGCGCGGAGCTGGCGTCGATGACCCGGACCGCGGGATTGACAATGGCCGCCACTGCCTCGCGCGCGGCGGCATCCGGCAAACAGAGGATGGCGATATCGCAGGCATTCAAGGCTTCTGCGCGCCGCCGCAGATCCTTGCGCTCGGCAGCCGCCAGCGTCATCAGCCGGATGTCGGTCCGGTGACGCAGCCGTTCGTGGATCAGCAACCCGGTGGTACCTTGGTCGCCGTCGATGAAAACAACAGGAGAGCTCATACCTGAAATACTCCGCTGACTTGGGGTTGCAAGAAGTAGAACGACGAACGAGCCCTTATGTTCGGTGGACCGCTACAATCGGGAAAGTTGAATTTCACAACGAGAACATTCATCTTTCCTGAACCCGGACGCCAACATGCGAGAGATCAGCCTGGACCGCTTGCGCACCCTGGTCACCATTGCTGACCGCGGCTCATTTGCCGACGCGGCACGCGCATTGCACCTGGCGCCGCCAACGGTCAGCCTCCATATCGCCGAACTGGAAGACCGCATTGGGGCGCCACTGCTGTCGCGCAAGCGCGGACATGTCAGGCCGTCGGCGATCGGAGAGGTGCTGGTGGAGCGCGCGCGTCGGCTGCTGGCCGATGCGGAGCAGGCGTTGGACGATATTCAACGCCAGGTGCAGGGGCTGGAAGGACGCGTGCGGCTCGCTGCGTCGACCGGCGCGCTCGCGCACCTGTTGCCGCAAGCGCTCGAGGGCCTGCGCCAGCGCCATCCCGCTATCGACATTCAGGTTGCCGTGCTGACTTCACAGGAAACGCTATCCCGACTGGCGGATGGGACGCTGGATGTGGGACTGGTCGCACTGCCTCAGCCACCGGTAGCTGGACTCGTGATCAAGCCGTGGAGGCGCGACCCCGTGATGGCCTTTGTGCCGGCGCATTGGCGTTGCCCGGCGCGCGTCACGCCCGAATGGCTCGCTGCCCAACCTCTGATTCTCAATGACGCGACCACGCGGCTTTCCCGCCTGACCGCTGAGTGGTTCGCGACGGCGGGCTATCATCCTGCGCCTCGCATTCAGCTGAACTACAACGATGCGATCAAGAGTCTGGTAGCGGCAGGTTATGGCGCGGCGCTGTTGCCCTACGAGGCGACGGCGCCATTACCGGACAAGCGCATTGTCATGCGTCCGCTGCGCCCGGCGTTGTGGCGTCGGCTCGGCATTGCACATCGTGCGGGGCACGTTGAACGTTCCACGCAACACGTACTGGATATGCTGCGGGATCTGAGATTGGCGTAGGAGCGCCCGTTTTTCGCCTCGGTTCGTTCTCGCCGCGGCGCAATCGTGGTCGCATCGGTGTGGCGGATCGCCGTGGAAATGGCCCACTCAAGCGGTATCATGAGCGCCCTATTCAAAGGAAATACCGCGATGCAAGTCCTGGTCGACGCAGACGCCTGCCCGGTCGTAGTCAAGGAAATGTTGTACCGAGCGGCGCAACGCCTGGAAGTGTGCGTCACGCTGGTCGCCAATCAGTACATGCGCACGCCGCCTTCGCGCTTCATCAAATCGATCCAGGTGCCGGCGGGCTTCGACGCCGCCGACGACCGGATCGTCGAACTGGCCAACGCCGGCGACCTTGTGATTACGGCGGACATCCCACTTGCATCGGCTGCCCTGGACAAGGGCGCCCACGTGCTCGAGCCACGAGGAAGCTGGTTCACCCGGGAGAATATCCAGGAGCGCTTGACGATGCGTGAGGTGATGGACCAGCTCCGCGCCTCGGGCATCGATACGGGCGGGCCGGCGCCGTATTCCGCTCAGGACAGCAAGGCGTTTGCCGGCCAATTGGATCGGTTCCTGGCGCGCCATGCGCCGCCGAAAGCGGTCCCCTGACGCGTACTAGACATAGAAAGGCATGGGTGGACAAGCGAGACCCGCCCCAGAGATGCTCGGAGCTTTACGCCTTCTCGCCACGAGGCGGCGCACAGGATTCCCGCATGACAACATGCGTCGTCAGCCGAATCTTCTCGCCCTCCAGCGGCTTCCCCTCGGCTCTTCCCGACCCCACGCCAATAGACCGCAGCAGCATCTCCGCGGCCGCCGTCCCCACCGCCTCCAGATCCCAATTGATCGCCGTGATCGCCGGCGAGTAAAGCTGCGCGAGATCGCTGTCGCCGACGCAGATCAGGCTGACATCCTGCGGCACGCGGTTCCCGGTCTGCTTCATCGCCTGCAGGACGCCGGAGAGAATTCGTGTACCGAGGCAGATGAACGCGGTCGGGCGATCCTTGGCCGATAGCAGCGCCAATGCATCGCTGAATGACAGATCCATGGCCGAGCGGCTGGAACGCACCAGCGTGTTGTCCACAGTCAGGCCGCGTTCTTCCATCGCTTGGCGATAGCCGTTGATGCGCTCGCGACCCGGGCGCAGTGCGCCGTCGGAGGTCATCAGGGCGATGCGGGTGTGCCCCAGATCGAGCAGATATCGTGTCGCTTCGTATGAACCGCGGGCGTGTTCGACATGAACGCCGACACCGTGCGCGCCGAAATCGCGGTCCATCGCAACAACGGCGAGATCGCGGGAGATCTGGGCCAGGTAATCGGGGCGCTCGGTTTCACAGGGTCCCAGAATCAGTCCGTCGACGCGGCGGCGTCGGAAGAGGTCCACCATCAGCTCTTCCTGCGCCTTGTTGTTATGCGTGTTGCCGACCACCATCGCATAACCTTCGCGCTGCAGCCGCGTCTCCACTGCCGTGATGATCCGGGCGTATAGCGGATTCGCCAAATCGGAAACCAGCAGGCCCACGACGCCGGAGGTGCCGGTGCGCATGCTTTGCGCAATCGGGTCGGGTGCATAGGCCAGTGCCTTCGCGGCGCGCTCGACGGCCTGCAGCGCGGCCTCGCTCACTGGACCGCTGCGGTTCAGTGCGCGCGATGCCGTGCCCACCGAAACGCCGGCGGCCCGCGCCACGTCACGGATGGTGACGCGGGCGGGCGTATCGGAGCTGGGGGTGCGCGTTCGGCTGGTCATCGATGATCCGGCGGAAATGTATGAGCCTGAGGCAATCGTCGCAGGCTTGCTGGCCCGCTATTATCGTCGAAAGCCAGGGCCAGGCCGTGCCGTTTGCCTCAGTACATGGCACGCCCGCCGCTGATGTCGAACACCGCGCCCGTGCTGAAGCTGCAGCGCTCGGAACACAGCCAGGCGGCCATCTCCGCCACTTCCTCGACTCGCACAAAACGCTTCATTGGCACACGTTCGAGCAGGCGTGCCTGCAATAGCGCCCGCTGGCTTTCGTCGTGAGCGCCAAAGATGTCGGTATCCGCCGCGCTGGGCGTGATGCAATTGACCAGCACGCCCGTTTCCGCCAGTTCCTTGCCGAGGCTCTTCGTCATCGATATCAAGGCGGCTTTCGATGCCGCATAGGCGCCGGCAAACGGATTGCCTTCCTTGCCGGCGACCGAGGCCACATTGACCACGCGGCCCCAGCCATTTTTCACCATGGCGGGCACGATTGCCTGCGCGCATTGCAACGCGCCGAAGACGTTGACGTCGAACACCAGCTTCCATTCGTCGACCGACGCATCGACCGTAGGCCCTCTGCGTCCGAGGATGGCGGCGTTGTTGACCAGCGCCGTGGGCGTACCGAACGTTTCGACGGTTTGCGCGAATGCGAGGTCTATCTGTCCGCGATCGGTAATGTCGACGGCGACGCCCAATACGCGGGGGCCATCGCCGCGCAAGGCGCGAACGGCGTCATCGAGCAGCGCCCGATCGCGATCCCACAGGGCGACCGCGTATCCGTCCGCGGCGAGCCGGCTGCTGATTGCGAGCCCGATGCCGCGCGCGGCGCCGGTTACCACCGCGATCCGGCGTTCCGAATCCCTGCCCTCGGTGGCGTTCATTGCGGTGCTCCAATCCGCCGGATCGGATCGCTGCCGTCCCAGTTCTTCGCGGCCTCCGCAATCGCGGCAAAATATTCGCCCTTGCCGCCGGACATTTCGGAGATCTCGACGATATTGCCCGGCAGGTCCGCATGCACGTAATAGGCGAATCGGCCGCGCATGCCCATCCGGCCACCGTGGCGCTCGACATAGCCGCTGGCGCGCAATCGTTCGGCAAACTCGTCGAACCGGTCGTCCGTCCAGTACGCGATGTGCTGCATCCCTTCGCCGAATTGCCTCAGCGAATCGAGATACAGCGACGGCGCATCATTGCGCTGCTGGATCAGCTCGATCTGCACGCCGCCCGAATTGGCCAGCGCGATCGAGAGATCCGGCAAGGCCGACGCCTCGCCGTAATAGCGGAATTCGGTCGTGCCGACTTCCTTCTTGTAGAACCACGGTCCGACGCCCAGCACCTCGCTCCAGTGCCGCATCGCCTTCTCGATATCGCGTACGACGTAGCCGATCTGGCATACGCCTCCGAACAGCAAGCTCATTTCGGCTCCATGTCATTGCAACGTTGGAAACGTTTCCATCACAATACGGTAGCCGATGGCGCGGCGTTATGCAGCATAGCGTTAACCATGATTGCTGCCCGCATTCACCTTAGCCACACTGAGATGGAAACGTTTCCACTACGCCGGAGACGTGAACCGATACCCGCATCGCAGAACGGGCGAACCCCATGGAGACAGACATGAAGACACTCTTCACCACCGCGCTGCTGGCCCTGGCGGCCACGGCCGCCCAGGCGGCGGACCCCGCCAACTATCCCGAGCGCCCCATCCGCATGCTGCTGCCCTTCTCCGCTGGCGGTGGCGGCGATACGCTGGGCCGCTTTCTCGCCGAACGCTTTGCCGCACAGCTGAAGCAACCGGTGGTGGTGGAGAACAAGCCCGGCGCCGCCGGCACGATCGGGACCCAGTCCGTTGCGACGGCGACCCCGGACGGCTACACGATCATGATCGGCGGCATGTCGACGCATCCGCTGGCGGCCGCGACGTACGCGAAGCTGCCCTACGACCCCGTGCGCGACTTTCAGAGCCTGGGGACCATCGGCAATTCGTCCATCGTGATGGTCGCGTCGAACTCGTATCCCGCAAACAACCTGAAAGAGCTGACGGCTCTGGCCCGCAAGCAGCAGGCGCCGGTGCAATACGCCAGCTGGGGCTCGGGATCGACCGGACATTTCTGCGGCGAGATCCTCAGCCAGAAGGCCGGCATCCCGCTGCAGCACGTGCCCTACAAGGGCACCGCGCAAATCATCACCGATCTGCTCGGCAACCATATTTCCGTGGGTTTCGTCGACATGGTCACCGCCACGCCCTTCGTCAAGGAGGGCAAGGTCAAGGCGCTGGCCGTCTGCACGAAGCGCTCACCGAGTCTGCCGAACGTGGCCAGCTATCAGGAGCAAGGGGTGGATTTCGACCGCGAATTGACATGGGCGATGTATGTCCCGGCCAAGACGCCGAAGCCGATCGTCGACAAGCTGTCGGCCGTGCTCGAGAAGACGCTGAAGGAACCCGAGGTCGTCAGCAAGCTGCTGTCGCTCGGCATCACGGCGAAATACGTTTCCGGGGCCGAGCAGCAAGCGATCAATGCGCGCGATATCCCGATGTGGAAATCGATCGCAAAACAGGCGCAGATGGCGCTGAACTGACGCATCGCGGCGCTCGTGCTCTCCCCTCTTTCATGACGACACCACAAGAACGATTTATGCCTTCCACACTGAATGAAGCCCGCATCCAGACCGTACGCGATCATATGGCGCTGGAGTGCGTCCACGATTGGGACGCGGTGATCGACACCTTCGCGCATCCCCGCTACGAAATGCACGGCAGTGGAACGGTATTCGATGGCGAAGCCGAGGTGCGGGGCTATTTCGATTCATCGCGCGTGCCATTCCCCGATCTGAAGAACGAGATCATCGCGATTGCGGCCGATGGCGATACCGTGCTGGTCGAGTTCTGGCTGCAAGGCACGCACCTGGGTCCGTTGAAGGCCAACGGAAAGACCTATGCGCCGACGGGCCGCACGTTCCGCATCCGGATCGCCGCCACGTTCGAGTTCGCACCGGGCTCGGACAAGATCATCTGCGAACGGCCGTACTCCGCCCCGGATGCGAAGCTGCGCGCGCTGGGCCTGTTGTAAAGCGCCACCGGCCTGGCCATTCCCATATCACGCTGGGCTATGGGTCCCAGCTCTGCCGCTACTGGCAAAGGAGAGTTCAATCATGGCCTTGCCCAAGGTCGTCACGCATCAAGACCGTCTGCTGACGGTGAACATCCATGAAGCAGTCGAATTCCCTGGATCGGAGTCAGGGTCGACCATCATTCCGCTGTTCCTCGACCGTGAAAACGGCGTCTGGGTGCTGTACGGCAAGTTCGAGCCGGGCACCACGCTGCCCCCGCACTTCCACACGGGCACCGTCCACTTCTTCACGACGAAGGGAGAGTGGAACTACGTCGAATACCCCGACGATCGCCAGACCGCCGGCAGCTATTTGTACGAGCCCGGCGGGTCCGTCCATACCTTCTCCGTGCCGGCCGACGCCAGGGAGGCGGCCGAGGGATTCATGGTGGTCTACGGCGCCAACGTGATTTTCAAGGACGGCGAATATCAAGGGGTACGCGACGCGGGCGCGATCGAGGACGGCATTCTGAATGCTGCGAAAGCGATGGGCCTCCCTACGCCGCGCTATATCCGGCCGGGCGGGGGTGCCGCGTTCTCGCGCGATTGATCGGGATTAGTTTAGAGATCGAACACGTCTATCCCTTCGCGCACTCCGCTTCAAAGCTCTCATTCAGAGCCTGCGACCGCCGCAAGACATAGGGCAGCACCGCCAGCACGCCAACCACGGCCAGCACGGTGCCGACCCACAGCGGCGATCGCAGCCCCCAACCTTGGCTGATGCCTACGCCGCCAAACCACGAGCCGGACATCAGGCCGATATTGATCACCGCGGTATGCATGGTATTGACCAGCGGCCCGGGCGGCGCGGCGCGCATTACGCGCACCACCATCGCCGGGTTCAGCGACACACCGGTCAGCCCGACCAGCAGCATCGCGATGACCGCAACCAGCGGCTGGTCGGCGCAGACGGCGAACAATGCCAACGCGCCCGCCAGCGAGGCGCTCGTTTGAAGCGGCTTATGCCATCGGCTTACGCCATCGGGTTATGCCATCGTTTCCCGCTGCCGGTCCAATTCGGCCAGGATCTCCGCCGTATGCTGGCCGAGATCGGGAAGCGCGGCATCGCGCGAGCTTGCATCGTCGATCGTCATGGGCAAGGCCGGCATCCGCAGGGACCGGTTGCCGGGCGACGGCACGTTGATCACGCGTTCCGGTGTCGTGGCCTGCGCGGTTTGGATGGCATCGTGCAGGTCGCGCACCGCGCCGCACACCACGCCAGCGGCATTGAGCCTTCGGCAAGCGTCTTCGGTGGTCAGTGCCGACAACGCGCCGGCAAGCATCCCCAGCAAGGCGGGTCGATTCGCCACGCGCGAGGCGTTGTCGTGAAAGCGTGGGTCTTGTGCGAGTTCGGGCAGTCCCAGGCATTCGCACAAGCGGGCAAAGTGTTCCTGCAGATAGGCCGAAATCACGATTCTGCCGTCGGCAGTCGTTAGCACATCCGCCGCCGGCGCCATCGTCGGCTGGCCGTTGCCGCAGCGTGACGGCACCGTGTCGAGGATCTGGTACTCGGCCCACTGCTGGCTCAGCGCATCGGCTGCCACGTCGATCAGGGACACCTTGACATGGGCACCTTGTCCGGTGATGCCACGGCGCACCAGCGCAGCGAGCACGCCCGTCGCCAGCGTACGGCCGGCCAGCACATCGACGACCGTGAAGCCGACGCGTGTTGGATCGGCATGGGCATCGCCGTTCATGCTCATCATGCCGCTTTCGGCCTGCGCGGCGATATCGAGGCCCGGCCGCGCCGCCGCCGCCCCACTGTCGCCGAAGCCGTTGACGGAGCCGTAGACGAGCCGCGGAAGCTCGCCCCGAAGCTGTTCGGCGCCAAGCCCGTATTTCTCCATTACGCCCGGACGCGCATTCTGCAGCACCACATCGGCGCGGCGCACCAGATCCATCGCCACATCTCGATCCTCTTCGCGGCGCAGATCGAGCACGATCGAACGCTTGCCGCGGTTATAAGCGGAAAACATGGGCCCACAGGCATCGGCCTGCCATCCAGAGCGACGGCTGGCATCGCCGCCCGGAGGCTCGACCTTGATTACGTCGGCGCCCACATCGGCCAGGATTTGTCCTGCCGACGGCGCGGCGATGAACTGGCCGAAGTCGACGACGCGCAGTCCGGCCAACACGGCCCCGCCCAGGCCGCTGCTATCGAATGAACCCTTGGATTGCATGGCTTCTCACTCTGGCTTGACGCCGGCGTCCTGTGCAATGCGTTGCCATGCCACCGTATCGTCGGCGACCACTTTCCGGAACTGCGCCGGTGTCAGGGCGGGAGCGACAGGGAGGTTCAGCGCGGTCAGGCGGTCGCGAAACGCCGGCGTCGCGATGGCGCGCACCACCTCCTTGTTCAACCGATCCACCAGCGCCGCGGAGGTGCCCGCCGGCGCGAACATGCCATACCAGCTGGTGGTCGGGAACGGATAGCCTTGCTCTCCCATGGTCGGCACATTCGGGAACTGCGGCAACCGACTGGAGCCGCTGACCGCGATCGGCACCAGCCGGCCGGCCTTGACGAGGCCGATCTGGGAGCTGACGTCGACCCAGCCGACGGGCAACAGGCCGCTCTGGACGTCCGTCGCCACGGCTGCGGTACCTTTGTACGGCGCATGGACCATCTCGAGATTCGCCTTCTTCAGAAAGCTCTCCATGGTCAGGTGCCCACCCGATCCCATGCCCCACGATCCGTAGCTGAGTTGGCCCGGGCGCTGCCTGGCGTAGGCGACGAGCCCCTTCAGGTTGTGGATCGGCACCTTGGGCGAAGCCACCATCAGATTGCCGAAGCTGCCGATCTGCGCAATCGGTTCGAAACGCTTGAGCGGATCCGGCGCCCGCGTGTAGAGCGCAGGGTTGACGACCATCGCGCCGGCATAGGTCAGCAGCAGCGTGTAGCCGTCCGGGGCGGCGGCGGACACGGTTTCGCTGGCGATCAGGCCGTTCGCACCGGGCTTGTTCTCGACCACGAACGGCTTGCCGAACACCGAGCCGAGTTGCTCGGCAAGAATGCGCGCGAGCGTATCCGTACCGCCCCCGGCCGCACTGGCGACGACCAGCTTGACCGGGCGGTTCGGCCAGCCCTCGTTATC
Source organism: Cupriavidus sp. R6-3 (assembly GCF_059772245.1). Lineage (NCBI taxonomy): Bacteria > Pseudomonadati > Pseudomonadota > Betaproteobacteria > Burkholderiales > Burkholderiaceae > Cupriavidus > Cupriavidus sp. R6-3. Next base: position 13,534 of record NZ_JCBAJO010000003.1, on the reverse strand, counting down.
CTGCGCAAATGCCATCGATGAAGCCATCGATGACGCAGTCAGTGCCAGCACGGCGGCCAGCCATTGCCTGCGTGTATTCATGGTTTGTCTCCCTTTAACCGCCGATATTTGCGGTGTTGCTCCGTGGCGCGATCGGCGTCGACGTCGATCCCGTGCCGGGAACTTCCGCATGCAAACTAACGCGCGAGGCGTCATCCATGCCACGCTTGTTTCGCTATCTTGAACGGCCAAGAATGTTGGGAGACCTCTGCCACCGCACCGCACCGGCATCCGCGCGTTGAAGCGTTCGGGGATCGCGGCAAAAAAAACGGCGCCGGCGGGTATTCACCCCGCCGGCGCCGCCGGATGTCGCAGTTTGTGGCGCGCCTTACTTCGCCGTCGGCATCGCGAACTCTGCACCCTTGCCGATGCTCTGCGGCCAGCGCTGCATCACGGACTTCTGCTTGGTGTAGAAGCGCACGCCCTCTTCGCCGTAGGCATGCGTATCGCCGAACAGGCTGCGCTTCCAGCCGCCGAAGCCATGCCAGGCCATCGGCACGGGGATGGGCACGTTGATGCCGACCATGCCGACCTGGATGCGCCGCGCGAATTCGCGGGCGATGCCGCCGTCGCTGGTGTAGCAGGCCACGCCGTTGCCGAACTCGTGCGCGTTGATCAGCTCGACGGCCTCGGCAAAGTCCTTGACGCGGACGCAGGCCAGCACCGGGCCGAAGATTTCCTCGCGGTAGATGCGCATCTGCGGCGTGACGTTGTCGAACAGCGTGGCGCCGGTGAAGAAGCCGCCTTCATGGCCGGCCACGCGATGGCCGCGGCCATCGAGCACCAGCGTCGCGCCCTCTTCCACGCCCAGGCCGATATAGCCCTCGATGCGTTCCAGCGCCTGCCGCGTGACCACGGGGCCCATTTCCGCTTCGGGGTTCATGCCGTTGTCGATCTTCAGCGCACGGGCGCGTTCGGCCAGCTTCGGAATCAGGCGATCGGCGGTATCGCCGACCAGCACCGCGACCGACACCGCCATGCAGCGCTCGCCGGCCGAGCCGTAGGCCGCGCCGATCAGCGCGTCGATGGCCATGTCCGGATCGGCATCGGGCATCACCACCAGATGGTTCTTGGCGCCGCCCAGTGCCTGCACGCGCTTGCCGAATTGCGCGGCACGCTCGCTGATCGCCTGTGCGATCGGCGTCGAGCCGACAAAGCTGACGGCCTTCACTTCAGGATGCGCGATCAGCGCGTCGACCACCACCTTGTCGCCCTGCACGACGTTGAACACGCCGGCCGGCAAACCCGCCTCGGCCAGCAGATCGGCCATGAACAGGCTCGCGCTCGGATCGCGCTCGCTGGGCTTGAGCACAAACGTATTGCCCGCCGCGATCGCCACCGGGAACATCCAGCACGGCACCATGCACGGGAAGTTGAACGGCGTGATGCCGGTGACCACGCCCAGCGGCTGGCGCATGGTCCAGTTGTCGATGCCGGTGCTGACCTGGTCGGTGTAGTCGCCCTTGAGCAGTTGCGGAATGCCGCAGGCAAACTCGATCACGTCGATGCCGCGCATGACTTCGCCCTGCGCGTCGGAGAAGACCTTGCCGTGCTCGGCGGTGATGATCGCCGCGAGCGTGTCGCGATGCTGGTTCATCAACTGCAGGAAGCGCTGCATCACGCGGGCGCGGCGGATCGGCGGCGTGTCGGCCCAGGCGGGGAACGCCGCGGCGGCCGCGGCGACGGCGGCGTCGACATCGGCGACTTCACCGAGCAGGACCTTGCGCGCGGCTTCGCCGGTGGCCGGATTGAACACGTCCTGCCGGCGCTGGCTGCCGCCGCTCGTACGCTGGCCGCCGATGTAGTGGCCGACGTCGGCACGGTCGGTATAGGCATGCGCTTGGGTCATCTCGGGCTCCTTTGCAGTTCTGGAATCAGTACTGGAATCAGTTCTGGAATCGGTGGAATGGGGCCAGTGTAGGCGTCGCTCCCGGCCCCATTCAATAGCGCCGCGCTTGACTCACTGTTCAATGAACTAAACAATCGCCCGATGGACAAGCAAAAGATCGAATCGCTGTGGGTGCATCTGCATTCGCTCGTTGTGCTGGGCGATGTGGGCAGCTATACCGCCGCTGCAACGCAGCTTGGCATCAGCAAGGGCGCGATGAGCCAGCGCATCGCCGAACTGGAACGGGCGGCCGGCATCCCGCTGGTGCAGCGCACCACGCGCAGCGTGCGGCTGACCGAGGCGGGGCAGCGGCTGGTGGACGCGACCCGGATACCGTTCGAGTCGATCGAGCGCAGCTTCGGCGACGTGAAAGACATGGGCGGCGAGCCGCGCGGGCTGGTGCGGATGACGGCACCGGTGGCGCTGGGCCGGCAGCAGATCGTGCCGCGGCTGCCGCCGTTTCTGGCGATGTATCCGCAGATCCGCGTCGAGCTGGAACTGTCGGACAGCTTCGCCTCGCTTGCGCGCGAGGGATTCGACCTGGCAGTGCGCCACGCCTCGCGCGCACCGGATACCCACATCGCCTGGACGCTGTGCCGCACCGGCACGGTCCTGGTGGCGACGCGCGCCTATCTGCGGCGCCACGGCACACCCGTTTCGCCGTCCGACCTGACCGCGCACAACTGCCTGCATTACTTCCGCCGGGGGGAGCAGCCGACCTGGAGCTTCGAGCCGGTCCGGGGCGGTGCGGCCCGGCAGAGCGTCGGCATCCGCGGCAATTTCGCGGCGGACAACAGCGAGGCGCTGCGCGATGCCGCGCTGGGCGGCCTGGGCATCGCGCTGGTGCCCGACTTCACCGCGCAGGCTGATCTGCATGCGGGCAAGCTCGTTCAAGTGCTGCCGGGCTGGCGGCCTTCGGGGGCGTTCGGCGACACGATCTACGCGATCCGGCCCTACAGCCCGCTGCTGCCGCGGCCGGTGCGGCTGCTGGTGGACTATCTGCGCGAGGCGTTGAAGGAGGGATTCGGGACGCAGTGAGGCGAAGCCGGTCTCCCGATGCGCGGCCCTATGCGCAACCGGGTGCGCAACCGGATGCGCAACGGGAATGCAGCACCTGTCCACGCCCATGTTCGACGCGGCCTTGTCGGCACAAATGATAATGAAAACGATTATCATTATGTCCTTTCAATACGACATTGCCGCCCGTGTCCCCGCTCCGCTTCCCCGTTCGCGCCCCGTCTGCCCGACTCCATGCCAGCCGCCCCGAGTGGGCCCGCCCATCCCGCGCGCACCGGTTTCGACCGCATGTCCTTGCCATGGCGGTCGCCGGGGCCCTGCCGCTGACGGCCCTGGCGCAAGCCCAGTCCTCCACCGCCGCGGAGTCGGCGGAAACCCTGCCCGAGGTCACCGTCCGCGCCGAGACGACGCCGGACCAGCCGCCGCCCGCCTATGCCGGCGGCCAGGTGGCGCGCGGCGGCCGGCTTGGCATTCTTGGCAATCAGGACATGATGGACGTGCCGTTCAGCATCACGGCATACACCGCCGAGACCATCCAGAACCAGCAGGCGCGCAGCGTCGCCGATGTCCTCGCGAACGATCCCGGCGTGCGCAGCAGCCTGGGTTTCGGCAATTTCTCCGAGACGTTCGTGATCCGTGGCTTCCAGCTGAATGGCGACGACATCGGCTACAACGGCCTCTATGGCATCGCCCCGCGCCAGCTCGTGGCGGTCGAGGGGCTCGATCGGGTCGAGGTCTTCCGCGGCGCCAGCGCCTTTCTGAACGGCGTCACGCCGACCGGCACGGGCATCGGCGGCAGCATCAACCTGGTTCCCAAGTTTGCGCCCTACCAGCCGCTGACCCAGGCCACCATCGACTACACCAGCCAGGGCCGAGCCGGTGGCCATGTCGACATCGGCCGCCGCTTCGGCGAGGACCAGCGTTGGGGCGTGCGCATCAATGCGCTGGCGCGCGGCGGCGAGGCCGCCATCGACGACGAGCGCCGCCAGCAGCGCCTGTTCACCGCGGGCCTCGATTACCAGGGCGACAAGCTGCGCGTGTCGGCCGACTTCGGTTACCAGAAGCAGACCATTCGACAGGGCCGGCCGATGGTGTCGCTGACGGGCACCACGCTGCCCGCCGTGCCGTCGGCGCGCGCCAACTTCGCGCAGGCCTGGACCGATTCGATGCTGGAGGATACCTACGGCACGCTGCGCGCCGAATACGACGTCGCGCCCGACTGGACCACCTACCTGGTGGCCGGCGCGCACCACACGAACGAGTTCGGCAACTACTCCTCGCTGACGGTGAACGGAAGCGGCGTCGGGACCGCGGCGCGGCTGACGGTGCCGTACAAGTCCAACACCACCTCCGAGGAAGTCGGCGTGCGCGGCGCCTTCCATACCGGGCCGGTCAAGCATCGGATCAATCTGGCGTGGTCGGGCATGCAATCGGTCAAGCGCACGGCCTACGAGATGTCGGGCCGTTTCGCTACCGGCCTGTACGACCCGGTGCAGACGCCGCGGCCCGGCACCACGCTGACCGGCGGCGACATGGCCAACCCCGGCGTCACCGGCAGGACCAACCTCAGCGGGTTCGCCATCTCGGACACGCTGTCCTTCCTCGACGACCGCGTGCTGCTGACCGCCGGCGTGCGGCAGCAGAACCTGAGCGTGCGCGGCTACAGCTATACGGGCGTGCAACAGTCGAATTACGACGAGTCGGCCACGTCGCCGGCCTTCGGGCTGGTGGTCAAGCCGACGCGCCAGATCTCGCTGTATGCCAACTACATTCAGGGCCTGGCGCAAGGACCGACCGCGCCGAATACGGCGACCAACCGCGGCGAAGTGTTCCCGCCGATCAAGTCCCGGCAGGTCGAGGCCGGCGTCAAGTGGGACGCCGGCAAGTTCGGCAGCACGCTGGCCGTCTATCAGATCGAGCAGCCGTCCGGCATCCTGCAGGGCGATGTGTATTCGCTGGCCGGCGAGCAGCGCAATCGGGGCATCGAACTGAGCGGCTTCGGTGAACCGCTGCCCGGCATCCGCCTGCTGGCCGGCCTGGCCTATATCGACGCCAGGTTGAACCGTACCGGCACGCCGGCGAACGATGGCAACAAGGCGGTCGGCGTACCGAACTACACGCTCAATGTCGGCGCGGAGTGGGACATCCCCGGCGTGCCGGGCTTCACCGTATCGGGCCGCTATCTGCAGACGGGACGCCAGTATCTGGACGTGGCGAACCGGGTCAGCCTGCCGTCGTGGCGACGCTTCGACCTGGGCGCCCGCTATACCTTCAAGGCGGCGCAGCAGCGCTACACGCTGCGCGCCGGCATCGAGAACGTCGCGGGCAAGGCGTATTGGGCGTCCGCATATGGCGGTTACCTGATCATGGGCGCCCCGCGCACCTTCAAGGTCGCCATGACGGTGGACTTCTGAGGCGGCGGCGCGCCGCTCATGAAGACCTCATGACGATGGCGCGCTGAAGGGCTCCGCCCGCCCGGCGTTACCCGGGGCATTACCCCAAGCAATTACCCCCGGGGCGCTACCCGGCGAGCCTTTCGGCCTCCGCCAACATCCCATCGAGGACGCAATCGGCGAGCCGTTCGGGGAAGTCGGCCGGCAACTGCGCCCGCACCGCCTGAGCCACCGCCGGGGCGCGCTCCGCGAGGTCTTCCACCACATACCGTGCCGGCCGTCCGTCGGGCGTCAGCACGCCATGCCGCTCGCCGAGGGCCACCCAATGCCGGCGCTCGATTTCGCGCATCTTGTAGTGTGCGTTCTGCGACCGGACCGCCATGGCCATCCTGATCTTGAACGGAGAGAGCCGGCCCGGGGCTTCGCCGATGATGGGATGGGCCGACAGCACGTCGTAGAGCGGAGTCAGCTGATACCGCCCTTCCGGACGCAGGAACAGGCTGAAGTTCTTGGCATGGCCATCGGGCGCGCGCAGCAGCCAGAAGATGACCTGTGCCTGGAAGAAGGTCCTGCGGTCCTGCTCGCGCGTCATCGACCCCGCGAGCGTGTCCATGATGGTGTCGATGCCCGGGCCGCCATCGGCTTCGTACTTCGCCGTCGGCGGCACGCCCTTCGCCTGGCACATGTCCTCTTGCGGCAGCCGGACGAGGCGGCTGTCGCCCGCCGGGCCTTGCCACCAGACGCGGTCGAATCGCTGCACGCTGAGCGCCTTCATGTCCTCGAACCGCACCAGTTCGCAACGGGCCACCGGCAAGCCGAATTCCTTCAGGACGAGCGAGCACAGCCACTCGTTCTCCACCGATTCGCTCAGGTCCAGTTTCAGCCCGCCCACCAGTCCAAGCGGCAGCTTCAGGATGTGCGTGGTTGGCGTCTGGCCATGCGGCAGGCACCACGCGCCGTTGTGATACAGCAGCGCGGTCTTCTCCTGAGCGCCGGCAATCGAGATGCGGAACTCGTCCTCGTCGTGAACGATGCTCAGCGGCGCCGGCGCCAGCGTGCCGCGCAGCACCTGTGCGACCTGCGCCTCGGTCAGCGGCTCGGCTTGTACCGCCTGCCCCGCGGCTGGCGACGCACCGTCCGGCAGCAGTTGCAGCGCGCCCACGCAGTCGCGGCCGATCTCGGCGAGCAGATCGAAGGCGTCGATCGAGCCGGTGCGATACCGCCGCGCAATGCGCTCGCGGATTTCCCGGGTATCCGGCAGCAGGTTCTCGAAATAGGCCCGCACCTTCTCGCCGCGGTGGGGCGAGTTGCCGGGGATGAAGGGCAAGGACAGGGACAAAGGCCGTCCTTGCGCGGAGGCCACCCACTCGGGGGCGTATTCCAGCGTGTCCCCCGCATGAGGATGGAACCGCCACGTGCCGACGAAGGCGCCGTTCATCCACAGGCCGAGCGCGCGAGTGTGCGACCGTCGCCCCATTGTCACCAGGCCTGCGTGGTCGACGACGCCTCGCCGCTATTGCTGTCGCTATGGCTGTCGCTATTGCCGGGTGACGGAGCCTCCTTGCGCAGCACGAACTCGACGCCAAGGATGCCGAGCAGGCGCATTAGCCGTTCGACGCTGATGCGCGCGGCGTTGCGTTCCAGCGCAGACAAGGTCTGCTGGCTGACGCCCATGCGCAATGCGGCCTCGGCTTGCGTCAGACCCGCTTCCTTGCGGAACGCTTGAAGCAGCTGCGGTAACTGGTCGGACGTTCGGACGGTGAAGTTGCGCATACAGGCCTCGGCTGTTTTCCTGCTTTACAACGGATCGATTGTATTCCGGATTTACTGGCTTTTCTTTGTATTCACAGAATACTCGCTTCAAGCAGTAAGACAAGGATACAGCTTTTGGCGCGTAAAAATGTCGCGTGGCAACGCCTCAGGCCGAGCCACACAGATCGTGTGCCTCGTCAACAATTTTTCCTTGCATCCTCGCCGATACTGTATATCCTTACAGTACCTGTACAAACATACAGTTGCGGGAGTGCCCATGGAAGACCTGATCCGGATTCAGAACGAATACGACCGTCTCGTCCTTCGGTGGCTGCGCCAACAGGTCGGTGACGACGCGGTGCGGCTCGCTGCCAGGCGCCTGAACGGCGAATCCAAGCCCTATGTGTCCGAAGTCTGCCGTGCGCTGGACATTCGTCCGCCGGCGCGCAGTGCCTTCCGCATGGAAGCGACGCGGGCCAACCGGGCCGTCGGCGAACGCTATCTGGCGCGCATCCGGCAGATCCTGTCCGGCTCATCGGCAGATGGCCACCGGGCTGCGGATACGGCCTCCCGCCCGCGGCACGCGCCCGCGCAACCCGCCCTGCCTTTCGGCCAGGGTTTTGCCTTCGGCGGCGGGCTGTCCGTGCGCGAGCCGACGGCGGGCGCGCGATGAATGTGATGACGAGTTACCGAAGATGCAGCAAGGCCCAGATCCCGACGTCCTCCTGAACCTGAAAAAGATGAACTTCCGGCTGCATTTCGGCGGGGCGCTGCGGGCCGCGCGCACTGCCAGAGGCTTGTCGCAGCAGGCGTTCGGCACCGTATCGAGCCGCACCTATGTCAGCAGCCTGGAGCGTGGGCAGAAGAGCCCGACGCTGGACAAGGTGGCGCAGATCGCCAGCGTCCTCGGCCTGCATCCGCTGACGCTGCACGCGTACGCCTTCTTGCGCGAGCCGACGCCCGAAGAGCGGATCGTGCTGCTGCGGACGATCCGGGCCGAGTTGCGAGAATTGCTGGAGCACGAGGCGGCGAAGCGGAGTCGGTAAGGATCGGCAGCCCTGTCCCGATATCGCGCCAAGGCGTGGCCGCATGGCCGCATGGCCGCATGGCCGCATGGCCGCGCGGACCGGCCCACGCTCAGGCCGGTTCCGCCTCGTTGTCGGCAATCTGGAACTTGCGCATCTTCTCCCACAGCACCTTGCGGCTGATGCCGAGGCTGGCGGCCGTGTCCTGGCGGCGCCAGCCGTTGGCATCGAGCGCGGCAATGATGCGGCGACGTTCTTCGACCTCGGTGCGCCAGTCGACGCCCCGGTCGTTGCCCTCGAACGCCCCGGGCCGCAGCGCGCGGAACAGCGGCCGAATGCGATCCTGGTCCCACAGGCCGTCGTGCTGCACCACGATCGCGACGCGCTCCGCCAGATTGCGCAACTCCCGTACGTTGCCGGCGAAGTAAGCGGTACCAACGGCGCCCTTGAGCCAGTCCGGCATCGGCGGCAGCGCCTCGTAGCCGGACCGTCCGAGAATCTGCCGCAGGAAGGCCTCGAGCAATCCGACCTTGTCGGCGGCGCCCCGCTCTTCCAGGCTCGGAATCCGCAGTTCGATCACGGCCAGCCGGAAATACAGATCCGCGCGGAACTTGCCTTGCCCGACCGCCTCGCGCAGGTCCTTGTTGGTCGCGGCAACCAGGCGGAAATTGAGCTTGACCGGCAGCGTCGAGCCAAGCCGCGTGACGACGTTCTCCTCCAGCACGCGCAACAGCTTGACCTGCTGGAACAGCGGCAGATCGGCGATTTCGTCGAGGAACAGCGTGCCGCCGTTGGCCTGTTCGAAGTAGCCGCGGTGCGCATACATCGCGCCGGTGAACGCGCCCTTGGCGTGGCCGAAGAACTGCGATTCAAATAGCCCGTCGGGAATCGCACCGCAGTTGACGGCGACGAACGGCCCCTTGCCATAGAGACTATGCCGCTCGTGGAAGAGCCGGGCGATGCGTTCCTTGCCCGCACCGGTCTCGCCATACAGCATCACGTTGCTGTCGAAGTCGGCGTAGGTGTCGACATGCGACATCAGCTGCTGCATCGCCGGCGAGCCGGCCACCAGCTCGGCGATCTCCGGCTGCACCTCGCTGGCCGCGAGCAGTTGCGGCAGCAGCTTGCCGAGTTGGGCACGCAGATCGGCGCCGGTGAAATCGTCCGACAGGATGTGTGCGTATTCCGGCGGAAAGCGGCCCGGATCGTTCTCTCGCGTGGGGGCAGCGACCCAGATCACGGGCATGCCGTGCACCGCCTCCCAATCCAGCGCGGTGAACTTGGCGGCGCCGATCACCGACACGCTGATGATCGCCACCGACAGTTTCAAGCGCGGCTCGGTCGGCAAGCCTTCGAGCCCACCGGCGCGGATCACTTCGGCGCCAAGAGGCGCGAGAAAGCGGGCTACGCGGTCGGCAAATTCGTACTTGCCTTCCCATACGTAGACTTCGAGATTTTCGTAGGCCCAGCGGTCTGTTTTCATGGCGATGCTGCAATTGCCGCGCGGCGGCTGGTCGTATTCATGTCGCGGTTCAATAGACGAGTCTGGTGTTGTCGCAATCGACGTCGTGAACCCAGAGGTCGGCGTTGCTTAATTGGATGCCGAGGGCGGCCAGCAGGCCGTCGAGGGTGGGGCCAAGCAGGCCGAATATCACGGAGCTCAGGGCGCTGACGATGCCGCCGAGTTTCAGATCCAGGTTGGCGATCGGGATGCCAACTGGAGCGACGATGAGCTTCACGTCGAGATTGCGCGCCAGACTTTCGACCAATGCCGCCAATTGGCCTTGGGAGGCGGTCGAGGTCTGCTCGCCAGGCGCAAGCGTCGAGGTCATACCGTTGCCCGGGATGGTTTGCTGTTTGGGACTGGCCGTGATCTTGATACCCGCAAGGTTGGTGACAACGACATCCGAGGTAGCACACTGGCTCAAATCGTCGCGGGCAAGACAAACCGTCGCCGCTGTGGTTACCGTGTTGAGGGTCGCTCGGCGGTCTGATCGCGCAGCGGCACAGCGCATGCCCGTCAGCGCGGAGTGAGCGGTACCAAGTTGCACGCGCAGTGGCAGATTCACCGATATCAAGGAGCCACCAAGAATCTCTCCACCAAGGTTCAACCTCACACCGAGATCGACCTGCGACGTTCGTGCGGTGGTCTCCCAACCCATTGGATCGGTGCTGGATGCCCGCACCGGCCCCACCGCCATGCGAGGCGGCTCGACGATCTGCAACGCCAATTGCGTGCCGGGCAATAGTGGGACCGCGCCAGCCAGATCGACCGCTGCCCCTTTGTTCGCAACCTGCGCCGCCAGCATCAACAACTCCGCCACATTGAGCCCCACATCCGCCGCCGACGACATCGCCGGCGCCAGCACGCCGAGGTCGAGCACTCGTCCGACACTTAGCCCCGCCGCCAGGGCTCGCGCATCGATGATCCCGGGCATTCCACCCAGCATCGCGTTGAGCAGCGACTCCTTGTTCGCCGCGCGGAGCACCAGCGCATAGAAGCGCGATAGCGACAAGTCGGCGTTCAACAATTCGTCGACCGTGCCGAGGCCGGCCTCAAGCCGCAACTGGTCCAGCGTCACGCGTGTATCGACCAGCCCCTGCCAGTCCGCGGCCGACAGGCTGATGGTATTGCCGAGCAGCAGCGCCAGCGCGCTGCGCGACGATTCGAAATTCAGCAGCCCGCTGCCGACCGAGAACGATGCGACAGGCGGGCTGGCGTTGCCGATCGCCTCCGCGCGCAGCCGCCGTCCGTCGCCCCCGGGAAGCCCGAACAGGATCGGCACCCTCTGCGACACGACGACCCGCACCGCGTTCGGTGACAATCGCGCCGGATCGAAGCTGCCGCGGAAATGACGGCCATCGGCAGCGGCAGCCGCATCGCTGGGATCCCACACGCCCGCGCAGACGGCCATGCCGTCTTCGCCCCCGGGGCTGGCGCCGCAGTCTTGGCGCGCCGCGCCGGTAAAGCCGTTCTGGCCCGCGGACGCCTGTGCCGCCGCCAGCGCCCGTTCGGTCATCGCCGCGTTGGTGTCGGCGCGCCGCAGTTGCTGGGCGGCGGCCAGCGCCGCCATGTCGGCAACCGACTGCAGCTGCCGCTGCCGGTAGAAAACATGGCCGACGTCGATGGACACCAGCGCGGCCATGCCGATGGTGGCGAGCAGCACCACCATCAGAATGCTGACCGCACCGCGCGATTGCGCGCGTGTGCTGCGTGTCCTGCTACGCCGAGCCATCATCATTTACCGCGAGGGCGTCAATCCGAGCAGGCTGACGCCGCTGCCGCCGCTCGGCTGGCCGACGAAACGCTCGGGAATCGGGTGCTGGAAGCTCTTCAGATAGCGCGCATGCGCCAGCGCGGCCTGTTCGCCCGGCATGGGGAGCATGGCGCCGGCCTGGCTGCCTTCGCGCTGGATTGCCAGCAGGCTGCGTGTGTCGGTGCCGATGGCGGTGTTCGATGGTTTCTGGATTTGCGCGGCTGCGCCTGTGTCCGGGCTGGCCGGCGCCATGGTTTGCGCTCCGGCAACGGGCAGCCAGCTCGCGGCACACAAGGCGATTGCGGCCGTACTCGCGATGCGCGACGGTCTCATGATGTTCATGCACTTCTCCTCTTGCTGTCCGCTTGCTGTCCCGTCCCTGCCAGCTTGCCGTCGATCGCGGATCGTCTCGCGATGATCACGGTGCGCTGGCCGGGTTCTGTGCCGCGCCCTCGCCCGGCTGCGCGGCCGTTGTCAGCGCAATGCGCTGCGGCTTGGGCGGCCGTGCACCGCCAACCCGTGAAGCCGCGCGCTCCTGCCGCGCTGCCTCGCGTGCGATGCGGTCCGCCTCCTGCGCGATCGCCTTGCGGGTCGCCGCCGACATCGACGCGCGCTCCATCAGTGCGGTCGCCTGGTCGCGCTGGCGGTTTGCCAGCATCCACACGGCGGCATTGCTGACGATGCGGGGATTCGCCCCATCGAGCTGCAGGGCCTGCATTACCGGCACGCGGGCCTGCTGCAACTGTCCGGCGCGCATCAGCGCATAGCCCAGGTCGCTCGCCACCAGGGCATTGGTCGGATCGCGCGACAACGACGCTTCGAGCTGCGTCACCGCTTCGCCGAAATCGCCGCTGCGGCCGGCCAGCAGGCCGAGGCCGTGATAGGCCCGCGCGGCGTAACCGGTGCCCAGCAGATTCCGATAGGCGACCGCGGCGGCCTCGTCCTGTTCGGTTTCGCGCAGCGCATCGGCGCGCAGCATCGCCACGTCGGCGTTGTCGCCGAAGCGTTGCTGATAGGCGTCGAGATGCGCGAGCGAGGCGTAGTACAGCCCCTGCTGCTGCATCCGCTCGATCAGTCCGCGGTACACGGCCCGATCGTCGTACTGCTCCTGCGCCTGCTTGTCCTGCAGCCTGGACAGCGCGATCTGTGCGTCGGCCTGCTTGCTCATCAGCGAGGCCGGGTCGCTGGTGGTGGCGCAGCCGGCGGCGAGCCAACTTGCGGTAGCGACGGTAACCGCGGTCAATGTCCGACGCCAACGCGTTGCCACGGGCAGAAGGGTGCCCTCTCCCCCGGCCCCTCTCTCGCGCGCGGGAGAGGAGAGAAAACACGCCGCCACATGCCTCTCGCTCGCGGTAGAAGGAAGAAAACATGCCGCCGCACGTAGCGCGCTAGCAAACACCGTCATTGCATATCTCCAGCAAACTTCGCCAGCATCCGGATCACGCCAAGGAACCCCGGTCCCGCGGTCACGATCAGCAGCACCGGCAGCAGGCTGACCACCATCACGCCGGTCATCTTCACCGTCAGGCGGCCGACCTTTTCCTTCAGGCGCATCTTGCGCGCCTCCTGCAGCCGCAGGCCGAACAGCTTCAGCGGCTCCTGCACCGCGCCGCCGAAGCGATCCACCTGGTTCAGCAGCATGATCAGATTGCGCAGGTCCTCGCTCTCGAACAGCTTGCCGATGCGTTGCAGCGTCTGCTCGCGCGAGCGGCCGGAGGCGAACTGGTCGTTGGCGCGTTTCAGTTCGGGACCCAGCACGGGCAGCATGCTGCCGAACTCGGTCACGATCAGCTGCAGGCTCTGGTCGATCGACATGCCGACGCCTTGCAGCAGCCGCAGCATGTCGACCAGCACCGGCAGTTCGTCGTCGAGCTGGCGCATCCGGCCGGCGGCGCGCCGACGCAGCACCGACTTGAACGCGAGAAAGGACACCGCGAAGCCGCCGAACGCGGTAAACACCGCGCCCTGCAGCGATTCCGGCAGCCGCCACAGCATCAGCACCGCGGCGATCAGCAGCGGCACACAGAGTCGCAGGCCGCCGAAGATGGCACGGGCCTTGGGGCCATACCAGCCGCACTGTTCCAGCAGGCGGAGTTCTTCAGGGCCGACGATGGCCTTGCCGATTGGACTGGCGAGCCAGCGTTCGTCGAAGCGGCCGCCGAG
>NZ_JCBAJO010000299.1:0-4666 GCF_059772245.1 Cupriavidus sp. R6-3 | reverse complement strand
CAGCCTTCCATATAGGCCAGGATCACGCGTGTGTCGTCGTCGTGCGCCAGCCATTCGATCACGTCGGCCACCTGCAGCCCGGCCTCGTTGCCGGTGGTGACCCAGTGACTCAGGCCGAGCCCGGCCTCGCGCGCCAGCGCGAAGGCATAGGCGCCGAAAGCCCCGCTCTGGCTGACCAGTCCCACATCGCCCAGCGGCGGCAGCCCGCTCAGCGGAATCGGCGAGAAGGTTGCGAACATGCGCTCGCGCAGGTTCATCGCGCCCAGGCAGTTGGGCCCCAGCAGCGTGATGCCGTGATGCCGCGCCTGCTCGGCCAGCGCCTGCTGCATGCGGGTGCCCTCCTCGCCGACCTCGGCGAAGCCAGACGTGAAGAACACCGCCGCGCGCGTGCCGTTAGCCGCCAGCTGCGCCATCACGTCGGCGCTGGCCAGCGCCGGCACCGCGACGATGGCCAGGTCGACCGGCTCGCCGAGCGCGGCCAGCGAGGGCGTGGCGGGTAACCCCTGGATCTCGGCCGATGCCGTGTTGACCGGATGCACGCGGCCGCCGTAGCCGAACTCGCGCAGCAACCGGATCGGCATGCCGCCGACCTTCTCTGGTTGGGACGAGGCGCCGATCACGGCGATCGAGCGCGGCCGCAGCAAGGCGGTCAGGTCGGGGAGCGGTGTGGGGGTCGGTTCGCGCGTCGGCGCGGGGGTCGGCGCAGGGGTCGGGTCTGGCATCGATGTCTCCGTTGTCGTTGTGGGCCGATGCCGCCGTGGCGGCGGCATCGTGGTGTCTCTCATGTTGTCGCGTTCGCCAGGTCGCCGGAACCCGCTGCGGGAACGTGCCACGCCGGCGGTGGCCGGGCGGCGGCCCGGCGTGCGCTATCGCCCGACGCCCGCTGCCTGCTCGATGCTGCGGACCATCTCGACCAGCATCGGCGCCACGCGCTTTTCCAGCATGCCGCGGCGCAGCTTGCTGCCGGCAATCGCGCAGTTGAACAGCAGCGGGCGGTTCAGATAGACGATGCGCGAGTAGATGCCGACGCCATGCACGCCGATGCCCGCCTCGCCCTCGTTGGTCGCGAAGCCGCGTTTCGGATAGTGGGCGACGTTGTGGCAGATGCGGTCGTAGCTGGCGGCGTATTCGTCGGGACGCTCGCGCTGGGCGATCTCCATCAGCCGCTGGAACTCGGCCTTGGACAGCGTGCACAGGAACGCGCGACCCATGCCGGTGTTCAGCACCGAACGCACCGCGCCGACACCCGGCCGCGCCGGCGTGCCCTCGTTGTGGGTGCAGGTGAGCAGATAGGTCACGTCGAGCCGGTGCGCCACGCCCATCGACACCGCGCCCTCGATGCGGTCGGCCAGCGCCTGCATCAGCGGCCGCGCGGTATGCCGCATCGGCAGGCCCGTCAGGTACGGATAGCCGAGCGCCAGCACCTGCGCGCTGACGAAGTACTTGTCGAGCTTCGGGTCCCAGTCGAGATAGCCCAGCTCGTACAGGGTCTTGCAGATGCGCGACACCGTGGCGCGCGGCAGTTGCAGCCGGCGCGACAGTTCGCCATTGCCCATCGGCTGCGGCTCGTCGATGAAGCAGCGCAGCAAGGCAAAGCCCTTGGCGAGCAGGCCGCCGAACGACGGGTCGTCGCGGCGGCGCTCGGCGATGAATTGTTCGACCGGCGTGTTCATGTTGTCTCCTGAAATCCAGTGTGGGTGGCCTCGGCAACGACCGTCAAATGATGGAACGAATTTCCAGATATTGGAAATAGATCGACTTCCGTTGACGCTCCCCGCGCGTGCCCCTAACGTGACCGGACACTGGATCGGACGCTGGGCCGGACAGATGGCGGACGCATTGGCGTCGCCGGTCGAGCCTGCATTCCGGTCCGCATTCCGGTCCGCATTCCGGTCCGCATCCCTGTCCGCATCCCTTATCCGCACCCGTATCCGTAGCCGCCTCAGGAAGCCGCCATGACCCCTGCCTCCCCGTTCCCGCTGCCGGGCACCGCGCGCAGCGCCTTCCCCGCCCTCGACACCCGTTCGCTGCTGCACGCGCCCAAGCGCCAGCGTGCCCGCGATACCGAGCAATCCCTGCTGGCGGCGGGCCGCACGCTGCTGGCCACGCGCGACTTCGAAGCGATCTCGGTGGCGCAGATCGTCGCGGCCTGCGAGCTGTCGGTCGGCGCCTTCTATGGGCGCTTCCGCGACAAGGCGGCCTTCTTCGAAGCGTTGCAGACGGCGGCGGTACACGAGGCGCAGCAGGCGATGGCGCACCATCTGGCGTCTTCGCGCTGCGCCGCGCTGCCGACCGCGGTGCTGCTCGACAAGGCGATGCGCCTGCTGGTGCGCGGCTGCCGGGCGCAGCGCGGCCTGCTGCGGGCGGCGCTGCAGCAGGCCGGCGCTCGCCCACAGGCGTGGCAGCCCCATGGGGACTGTGCGACGGCCTTTGCGGACCGGATGGTGGCGCTGCTGGTGCCGCGGCTCGGCGACGACGCCCGGGCCGAGGCGAAGGTGCGCTTCGCCATGCAGGCCTTGTTCGGCATGCTGGTCAATGCGCTGCTGCATGACCCGCTGCCGGTGCGGCTGGACGACGACGAACTGCCCGTGCAGATGGCGCGGCTGATCGGCAGCTATCTGGCGCCGATGCGGGATTGAAGCCAGCGAGCGGGCCGGGCCCATCGCGATCCCAAACCATCATCACAAGACGGAGACCAGCATGAACCCACGCAGCAAGGCGGCCAGGCATGAGGCGCCACGATGCACGATGGCGCGATACACGATGGCACGATGGTTGGCGCGACGCACGACGGCGATGCGCGCCGCCACCCTGGCGCTGCTGACGCTGGCGGCCTTGCCGCTGCATGCGCAGGACACCTACCCCAGCAAACCGATCAGGATCGTCGTGCCCTATCCGGCCGGCGGTTCGACCGACACGCTGGCCCGCACGCTGGGCGACACGCTGAGCCAGCGGCTGGGCCAGCCGGTGGTGGTCGAGAACAAGGGCGGCGCGGGCGGCATCATCGGCACCGACCATGTCGCCAAGTCAGCGCCCGACGGCTACACGCTGCTGATGACGGTGCCCGGGCCGATCACGGCCAACCTGGCGCTGTACAGGAAGCTGCCCTACGACCCGCGCACCGATCTGCAGCCGGTCTCCGACATCGCCACCATGCGCACCGTGCTGGTGGTCAACAGCACGCTGCCGGTCAAGAGCGTCGACGAATTGCTCGCCTACGCGAAGGCCCATCCCGGCGCCTTGCGGATGGGATCATGGGGACCCGGCACGCAGCCGCATACGATCCAGTCGTATCTGGCCAAGACGAAGGGCCTCGATATCCTGCATGTGCCCTATCGCGGCGAAGGGCCGATGGTGTCGGATCTGCTGGCCGGGCAGGTCAACATGACGATCGGCTCGGTGACCGCGCTGAAGCAGCACATCGCCACCGGCAAGCTGCGCCCGCTGGCGGTGATCGGCACGCGCCGGGCGGTGGGCCTGCCCGATGTGCCGACCTTCGCCGAGGCGGGTTACCGCGATCCGGCCTACGAGGTCGTCGGGCCGACCACGCTGCTGGCCCCCGCGAAGACGCCGCCGGCCATCGTCGAGCGGCTCGGGCGCGAGGTCAGCGCGCTGGTCAGGAGCGGCCCGCTGGCGCGCCGGATCGACGAAATGGGCGCCGAGCCGGTCGGCAATCTGCCGGCCGAGGCCAGCAGCGCGTATCGCGCCTATCTGCCGGTGGTGCTGAAGCTGACCGCCGATACCGGCGTCAGGCTCGACTGACGGCTTGCGAGCGTAACTTCAGCGGCACCTCCCATGGCAGGCCGCCGCGCTCGGCAAACATGGCGCGATAGCGGTCCGCCAGTTGCAGCAGCGCTCCTTCGCAGGGCTCGGGCAGCGCGTCGGCCAGGCGCAGGCACTGATGCCGGGCCAGTGTCTGGATCCAGCCGTTCAACGCGATGTCGGCGTTCTTGTCGCGCGGGTCGCCCCAATAGTCGTCGATGTTCCTGAGCAGCACCGCGGCGAGGGCATCATGGGTGTCGGAGACGTCCTCGCCCTGGGTGACGGCGTGCCAAAGCGCCCGCACGATCGCCCGCATCAGTTCGCGGCGCCGGTCCGGATCCGGCAGGGAGACCAGCGTCCACAGCAGATTGTCCTCGCGCTGATGCAAGGGCTTGAGCATGGCCCGGCGTACGGCGCCGTTGGTGAACACGTCGCCGGCCAGCACCAGGCGCGCGCCCGTCAGGTCCGCGCCGTGCAGCGTCGCGCCGGCCAAAGCCATCATGTCGAGCGTCTGGCCGTGCAGATCGGCACCATGCAGCGAGGCGTTCTGCAGCCGGGCCGCGGCGAGCCGCGTGCCGGACAGCTTGGCCGCGTCCAGCCGGGCGCCGCGCAGGTCGGCACAGCGCAGATCGGCTCCCTGCAGATCGGTGCCGACGAGGCTGGCCCCGGCGGCCTTGCAGCGGATCAGCACCGCGCCGCGCAAGTCGGCGCCGCTCAGATCGAGCGGGCCCAGGTCGCTGTCGCGCAGATTGCGTCCGCGCAAGTCCGCGCCTGGGCCGAACAGATGCGCCGCGACGTCGGGACAAAGGCGGCGCAGGTCGATGCCCGGCGGCATGGCGGGCCGGCTCTGCGGCGGCACCTTGCCCGCGCCTTCGGATGCGCCCTCGGATGCGGCCTCCGATGC
>NZ_JCBAJO010000298.1:0-4672 GCF_059772245.1 Cupriavidus sp. R6-3 | reverse complement strand
CCCGGCGGACTCTTCGCTGCTCGCCGCGCCCAGCTCCATCAGCGTCGAGTCGATCGCCGCCGGCGGCGCGGCGGTGACGCCGGCATAGATCGAACCCATCAGCAGCGCCACCACCAGCGCGGGCAGGACCGCGATGCCGAACTGGCGCATCAGCTGGCCGGTCGGGATGGCGGCGTTGCGGCGGCCCTTGAGCGCCGTGATCAGCGCGGGCAGGGCGCGCGCGCCGATGGTGTCGCGCAGCCGCTGCTGCAGCGGCGGCAGCGGGACTTCGCGCTCGGCCATCGACAGCGGCGGGGCGAGCCGCGGCCGCAGCTTGGCCAGCAGGATCACGTAGAGCAGGTAGAGGCCCGTCAGCATCAGGCCGGGAAAGAAGGCGCCCGCATACAGCTGCACCACCGACACGCCGGCGGTCGCGCCATAGACGATCAACAGCACCGACGGCGGAATCAGGATGCCGAGGCAGCCGCCCGCGGTGACCGCGCCCGCCGACAGCGACGCGCTATAGCCGGCGCGCAGCATCGCCGGCAGCGCCAGCAGCCCCATCAGCGTGACCACCGCGCCGACGATGCCGGTCGCCGTCGCGAACACGGCGCAGGTGATCACCGTGGCGACGGCCAGCGAGCCTGGCAGCCAGGCCAGCGCCAGATGCAGGCTGCGGAACAGCCGCTCGATCAGGTTGGCGCGCTCGACCAGGTAGCCCATGAAGACGAACAGCGGCACCGAGATCAGCACGTCGTTGGTCATCACCGCATAGGTCCGCTGCACCATCAGGTCCAGCGTCTGCTGCACGGCGATGTTCGGATCGGCATGGCGATAGGCGAGCCAGGCGAACAGCACGCCCATGCCCATCAGCGTGAACGCGGTCGGAAAGCCGAGCATGATCGCGGCGACGATCAGCGCCAGCATCAGCAGGCCGAGATGGCCATTGGTCCATTCCGAAGGCGACGGCATCAGGATGAAGACCGCCGCGACGATCAGCACCATCAGCGTGGCGCCGAACCACAGTTCCTTTCTCATCGCGGCGCTCCGTCGGTTTCGCGCGCTGGCTTGCGTTCGCGGTCGTCGCGATCGTCGCGATCGTCGCGCAGGCCGCGTGGATCGAGACTATCGCGCGGATCGCCCGGGCCCGCATCGGGCGCGGGCGCATCGCGTCGAGCGGTTGCATCGCGGCCGCCGCCCTCATCGCGTTGATCCCGTTCATCGGCACCATCGCGCTCATTTCGCTCGTCCCGCGCTGCGCCACCCTCCGCGACCGCCGGCGTCGCCACCGTCCCCGCCGCGGCTTCGGCGCTGACCATCTGCTTGAGCTTGTCCACGTCGACTTCCTCGACGTCGCCCTCGCGCATCGGCCAATGGCCGCGCTTCAGGCAGATCACGCAGCGGATCGTCTCGGCCACCCCCTGCAGCAACAGCAGGGCGCCCGCGACCGGAATCACCGCCTTGAACGGATAGATCGGCGGACCGTCGGCCGCGATCGACGAGTGCTCGTTCTGCGCCAGCGAGACCTCGAAGAAATCGATGCCGGCCCAGGCCAGCGCGATCACGCCGGGGAAGAAGAAGGCGAGGTACAGCACCAGGTCGATGCCGGCCTGCGCGCGCGGCGGCAGGAAGCCATAGAGGATGTCGCCGCGTACATGCCCGCGCTTGGCGAGCGTATAGGCGCCGGCCAGCATGAACAGCGCGCCGTACAGCATGTTGCTGGCGTCGAACACCCAGGCGTGCGGTGCCGACAGGGCATAGCGCGAGAACACCTCGTAGCTGATCATCAACGTCAACGCGACGATCAGCCACGAGGCAGCCTGACCGATCAGGGTGCTGATCCTGTCGATCGCAAGCAGCAGGGATTGCACGATCGCGCCCCGCTGGTCAGCTGCGCTTGCTGAAGTAGTGCGTGGCGGCCATCCGGTAATCGACGTTGGTGTCGTTCTGCCAGCGGGTGCTGCGCTGCGCGAACGCCTTCATCGAGTCGTTGACCTTCTTGAACATCGGGTTTTCCTTTTCCTTGCGCGCCACCACTTCGTCCCAGATGATCAGCTGCGCCTGCAGCACCGAATTGGGCGTCGCGTAGAACTTCACGCCCTGCTGCTGCAGCGCCTGATAGTCCTTCGAGTAGCGGTCGATCGCCTTCATCGACATGTCGGCCGATGCCGCGTCCACCGCGTTGGCGATCAGCGCGCGCAGCTTGGGCGGCAGCGCGTCGTAGCGCTTCTTGTTGAACAGGATCTCGAACTGTTCCGAGCACTGGTGGAAGCTGCGCAGCATGCAGACCTTGGACACGTCCTGGAACCCCAGCGCGCGATCGGAGCTGGCGTTGTTGAACTCGGCCGCGTCCAGCAGGCCGCGGTCCAGCGCCGGCACGATCTCGGCCCCGGGCAGCGCGTTGACCGCGGCGCCCAGCCCC
This sequence comes from Cupriavidus sp. R6-3, assembly GCF_059772245.1. Lineage (NCBI taxonomy): Bacteria > Pseudomonadati > Pseudomonadota > Betaproteobacteria > Burkholderiales > Burkholderiaceae > Cupriavidus > Cupriavidus sp. R6-3. Next base: position 2,271 of record NZ_JCBAJO010000298.1, on the reverse strand, counting down.
GTGAAGATGTCGATCGACAGGCCGACCGTGCGGAACTTCAGGCCCTTGAAGTCCTCCGGCTTGGTGATCGGCTTCTTGAACCAGCCGAGCGGCTGCGTCGGCATCGGTCCGTACAGGAAGGACACCACGTCCAGGTTCAGGCTGCGGTAGATCTCCTGCTGCAGCTCCTTGCCGCCGCCGTATTTGTGCCAGGCGAGCAGCATGTTCGGATCCATGCCCCAGGCCGGTCCCGAACCCCACAGCGCCAGCGCGGAGTTCTTGCCATACCAGTAGGCGATCACGCCGTGGCCGCCGTCGAGCGTGCCCTTGCTGACCGCGTCGATCAGATCGAACGCCTTGACCACCGCGCCGGCCGGCAGCAGTTCGATCTTCAGCTCGCCGCCCGACATGTCGTTGACCTTGGCGACGAAGTCGCCGGCGAACTCGTGAAAGATGTCCTTGCTGGGCCAGGTGCTTTGCCAGCGCATCGTGATCGGACCCTGGGCCTTGACGATCGCCGGAAATCCCAGCGCCGTTGCACCGACCGCAGCCCCCGCCCCGCCCAGAAATCCCCGTCGCGATACCGCACCGCGCTTGTTTTTCGCTGCCATGCTGTCTTCCCCCTTGCTGCTGTTGACGACACCGGAGGCAGCGCCGCGAGTGCGCCAGCCTCGAACCGTTGATGCGACGTCTGGAGTTGCGATGCGGTGGCCGGCCCGGTGGCGACTCTGCCGAATTGGAAGGGGGCGGCGTGCAAGTGGTTTGTAATTGACTTCATGTTAGGAATTGCAACCAAGCGCAACAATGTAGGGATTACCCGTGACGGATCGGCCCTGTCATCGCCTGCGGATCGCAGGCCAGCGACATGTCTGCTGCTTGTCTGCGCCATGTCTACCGCATGTCTGGCGAAGGCCGTGTTGCGGACCTCCCGATGAAGGCGAAGCGGCCCGATTAGCATGACCTTTCGGCCACTTCGATGGTCGAAGCGGCTACAGTAACGAGGACCGGCCATCGCGCCATTTTTTCGCCAGGAGCCATCGCATGCCCGACCCATCGAATCAGCCCAGCCCGGCGAACCCGGCGACTCCAACCAGCCAGGCCAACCAGAAGATCCAGTTCCCGGGCCATGACGGTCAGCCGCTGGCGGGCCGCCTCGACATGCCGGCTGGCCCGGTCAAGGCCTACGCGCTGTTCGCGCATTGCTTCACCTGCGGCAAGGATGTGGTGGCGGCCAGCCGCATCGCGCAGGCGCTGACGCAGCACGGCATCGCGGTGCTGCGCTTCGACTTCACCGGCCTGGGCGGCAGCGGCGGCGATTTCGCCAACACCAATTTCTCGTCGAACGTGGCCGACCTGCATGCGGCCGCCGACTACATGCGCCAGCATCTGCAGGCGCCGGCGCTGCTGATCGGCCATAGCCTGGGCGGCGCCGCCGTGCTGGCGGCGGCCGACGGCATTCCCGAGGCGAAGGCGGTGGCGACCATCGCCGCGCCGAGCGATCCCTCGCACGTGGTCGGCCTGCTGCGCGAGCACGCCGAGACCATCGCCGCCAACGGCGAAGCCGAGGTACAACTGGCGGGACGGCCGTTCCGCATCCGCAAGCAGTTTCTCGACGACGTCGCCGAGCAGACGCTGCTCGCCAAGGTGTCGCAGCTGCGGCGCGCGCTGCTGGTGATGCATTCCCCGGTCGACGAGACCGTCGGCATCGACAATGCGAGCCAGCTGTTCATCGCCGCCCGCCATCCGAAGAGCTTCGTCTCGCTGGACCATGCCGATCACCTGCTGACCCGGCGCGAGGACGCGACCTATGTCGCCAACACCATCGCCGCCTGGAGCCAGCGCTACCTCGGCATCGACGCGGCCACGCTGCCGGCCGCCGCGGTCGAGGAAGGGCTGGTGCGGGTCGAGGAGAACCATGCCGGCAAGTTCCAGCAGCAGGTCACGGTCGGCAAGCACCGGCTGCTGGCCGACGAGCCGGTCTCGTTCGGCGGCCTGAACGGCGGGCCGGCCCCCTACGACCTGCTGCTGGCGGCGCTGGGCGCCTGCACCTCGATGACGATCCGGATGGTGGCCGAGCGCAAGGGCTGGCCGCTGGAACACATCAGCGTGTCACTGAGGCACGAGAAGATCCATGCCGCGGACTGCGCGGAATGCGACACGCGCGACGGCAAGGTCGACTGGATCGAACGCGAGGTCACGCTGCGCGGACCGCTCGACGCGCAGCAGCGCGAGGCCCTGCTGGCCATCGCCGACAAGTGCCCGGTGCACCGAACCTTGCATTCGGAGGTGGTG
>NZ_JCBAJO010000297.1:0-4719 GCF_059772245.1 Cupriavidus sp. R6-3 | reverse complement strand
GGAGGAGCGCACCATGGTCAGCGGCGTGCTGTCGCTGGCCGAACGCTCGGTGCGCTCGATCATGACGCCGCGCTCGGAACTGTCGTGGATCGATATCGAGCAGGACGCCGACACGCTGCGCCGCCAGATCCTCGCCACGCCGCACAGCTTCTTTCCGGTCTGCCGCGGGCAGCTGGACGATATCCTCGGCGTCGCGCGCGGCAAGGACCTGATCGGCACGCTGGCCGAGCAAGGCCGCATCGACGAAGCCAGCCTGCGGCCGCCGATCGTGGTGCCGGAATCGATCCGCATCCTGCCGCTGATGGAGACGCTGCGCGCGTCGCGCGGCCAGCTGGTGCTGGTGACCGACGAATACGGCGCGGTGCTGGGCGTGGTGACGCCGGTCGATGTGCTGGAAGCGATCGCGGGCGAATTCCCCGACGAGGACGAACTTCCGACCATCGCGGCGGCGGGGGAGGGGCGCTGGCTGATCGACGGCAGTGCCGATCTGCATGCGGTCGCCCACGTGCTGGAGCTGGGCGAACCGTGGACGCAATCCCAGGGGCGCTATGCGTCGCTGGGCGGCCTGCTGCTGGACCGTTTCGGCATCGTGCCGCCGGTGGGCAGCGCGATCGATCTGGACGGCTATCGCTTCACGGTGGTCGAGGCGACCGAACGGCGCATCGATCGGATCGAAGTGGTGCGCCTGGGCGCCGAATCGGTGCAGGCGGGCGCCGATGCCGAGCAGCGGGAGCGCTGAACGAGATCGACGGTGCGGGCGGTGATACGCGGAACCGTACGCGCTGGTCCTTCTATTCCGGTTCCTTTACCCGCCCCTTACACGCCGAACGACTGCAGCCGCGAACGGGCCGGCCGGCTGGCGTCGCGCGATCGTACCGGGCGCAGTTCCCCTTGCCACGGGGCGGCCAGCGCGTCGAGCAGATGATCGCCGGCGAGGGTCTTGTCGTGCAGCGCGTCGCGCAGCGCCTGGCCGATCGCCAGCCGGCACAGCGCCTCGCCGTCGCGGGTCAGCGTGCCGCGGGCCGCAACCGTATCCGCATCCGCATCGGCGCGGATCGTGAACGAGCGCCGGCCCACGCCGACGAAACTGGTGAATCGAACGCAATCGCATTCGCCGGAACCGGCGAAATTGACGCTGACATGGTAGGCGAGGCTGGTACCGGCCCATGGCAACGTACAGAGGTAACTGACGGCTTCGCTCATGGCGGGCTCGCTTTGGCGCTTCAGGCCGTAGGCAGCGTTTCGGTCGGGACCAGGCCGTCGATGATGGCGCGGCCGTAGTCGACGGCGGCGCGTCGGGCGGTGCCGACGTTCTCGCACGAGCCGCTGGTCAGGCGGTACAGGCGTGATTGCTCGTTGCCAGGGGGCTGGCCTTCGATGCAGATCATCACCGAGACGTCAAAAGCAAGTTCGGGTTTGGTACGCGGCCATGTCTGCACCGGGGTGCGCCGGTAGACCAGCGGGTAGAGCTCGTAGCCCTTGTAGCTGGCGGTAGGAAGGGAGTCCATGCATCGCTCCTGTTGAACAACGTGGACGCCGGCTGGCTGCGACAGGCAGAAAAAGCGGCCGGCAATAAAAAACCCCGCAAGCGCGGGGTTTTCGTGGCAAGCGTCAGACCGGTTCGATCTTCGTGGCGGCCGGGCCCTTCTGGCCGACGCCGCGCACGTAGCGCACCTTCTGTCCTTCCTGCAGCGACTTGAAACCGCTGCCCTGAATTTCCGAAAAATGCGCGAACAGATCGTCGCCGCCGGCGTCCGGCGTAATGAAGCCGAAGCCCTTCGAATCGTTAAACCACTTTACGGTACCGGTATCCATGTATATCTCCTGGATTGTTCCCATCGGACGAATGTCCCGAGGGGCATGACGATCAAGAAGAAACATGGAGAAGAAGTGGCGGAGCCGGGGGCGGCCAACTCGGTAATCGACGTGCTTGCTTGAAGATCCTGCGGTTCCCGTTATACAGGTCATGTGCCGGGCTGTCAAAACAATGCGGCAAATCCATTGACGGATGCCCTCTGCCGCATCTTTATACCTTCTTTACGGCACCCCTCCACCTTTCTACCCCGTTTTTAGCCGCCCCTCCCTAATCTGCAAGCCGGTATCACTCTCGGTATTTGCCATGGACGGGATTTTCCTGATCGTACTGTTCGGCTTCGCCGGACTCTGTGCCGTGCTGCTGCAGCTGTGCGTCGTGCTGGCGCCGCGCGCGCCGGCGAATGTGCGCCCGCACGGGCCGGCCAACGACACGCCGCCGCAGTGCGGTGCCACCCCGGGCAGGGGGCAACGATGAACTGGACCGATCTGCTGGCCGCGGCGATGGCCGCGGCCATGTTCGTCTATCTGCTGATCGCGCTGCTGCGCCCGGAGAAATTCTGATGACCACGCAGTTCATGGGCCTGCTGGCCCTGTTTCTCGCCATCCTGCTGGCGATGGCGCTGCTGCTGGGACGCTATCTGCGCCGCGCCGTCGAGGACGGCCAATACGCCTTGACCGCATGGGGTCGGCCCGTCGAGCGCCTGCTCTATCGCGTTGCCGGCGTACGCCCCGATGCCGAGATGGGGTGGAAGCGGTATGCCGTCGCCGTGCTCGCGTTCAACGTGCTGGGCGTGGTGGTGGTCTATGGCCTGCAGCGGCTGCAGGGCGTGCTGCCGCTCAATCCCCAGGGCTTCGGCCCGGTGTCGCCCGATTCCGCATTCAACACGGCGATCAGCTTCGTCGCGAACACCAACTGGCAGGGCTATGCCGGCGAATCGACGATGGCCTATCTGACGCAGATGCTGGGCCTGACCGTGCAGAACTTCGTGTCGGCGGCGACCGGCATCGCGGTGGTATTCGCGCTGATCCGCGGCTTCGCGCGCCAGAGCGCGGCGACCATCGGCAACTTCTGGGTCGACATGACCCGCACCACGCTCTATGTGCTGATGCCCATCGCGACCGTCATCGCGCTGGCCCTGGTCAGCCAGGGCGTGATCCAGAACTTCGACGCCTACAAGCCGGTGTCGATGGTGTCCGCGGTCGAGTACACCATGCCGAAGACCGATGCCGCCGGGCAGCCGGTACTGGACGCCGAGGGCAGGCCCGTCGCGGAGCCGGTCCGCACGGACCGGCAGACGCTGGCGATGGGCCCGGTCGCGTCGCAGGAGGCGATCAAGATGCTGGGCACCAACGGCGGCGGCTTCTTCAACGCCAACTCGGCGCATCCCTTCGAGAACCCGACCGCGCTGGCGAACCTGATCGAGATGCTGGCGATCTTCCTGATTCCCGCCGCGCTGTGCTTCACCTTCGGCGAGATGGTCGGTGATCGCCGCCAGGGCATCGCGGTGCTGGCGTCGATGGCCGCGATCTTCGTCGCGATGGCCTGCGTGGCCGCGCTGGCCGAGCAGCAGCCCAACCCCGCGCTGGCGGGATTGCCGGTGGACAGCCTCGCCTCGGCCTGGCAGGACGGCGGCAACATGGAAGGCAAGGAAACGCGCTTCGGCCTGGCCGCATCGGCGCTGTTCGCCACGGTCACCACCGCGGCGTCGTGCGGCGCGGTCAATGCGATGCACGACTCCTTCACCGCCATCGGCGGACTGGTGCCGATGCTGCTGATGCAGCTCGGCGAGGTCGTGTTCGGCGGCGTCGGCTCGGGCCTGTACGGCATGCTCGTGTATGCGGTGCTGGCCGTGTTCATCGCCGGCCTGATGATCGGCCGCACGCCCGAGTATCTCGGCAAGAAGATCGAGGCCTACGAGATGAAGATGGCCGCCGTGGTGATCCTCGTCACGCCGTTGCTGGTGCTGCTGGGCACGGCGGCGGCGGTGTCGATGGAGGCCGGCCGCGCCGGCGTGCTCAATCCCGGCACGCACGGCTTCTCCGAGATCCTCTACGCGCTGTCCTCGGCCGCGAACAACAACGGCAGCGCGTTCGCCGGCCTGTCGGCCAACACGCCCTTCTACAACACGCTGCTGGCCGCGGCGATGTGGTTCGGCCGCTTCTGGGTGATCGTCCCGGTCCTCGCGATGGCCGGCGCCCTCGCGGCGAAGAAGCGCGTGCCGGCAAGCGGCGGCACCATGCCCACGCACGGGCCGCTGTTCGTGGTGCTGCTGGTGGGCACGGTGCTGCTGGTCGGTGCGCTGACCTATGTGCCGGCGCTCGCGCTCGGCCCCGTGGCCGAGCAGCTGCAGGGCGCGGTCGTTCGCTGAGTCCGTTCGCTGAGTCCGTTCGATGAGCCCGCCCGATGAGCCCGCCCGATGAGTCCGCCGATGAGCCAGGCGTTCCCCCGATGACATCGGACGCCGCGCGCTTTCCGACCGCGTCGGCGTTCCTCCCTCCTCTCTAGCGCACTGCGGAGATCCCATGCAACAAGAATCCACGGCCAATGCGGCCGAGATCGGCGGCAATCCGGGCGAAGTGTCGGCCGGCACGCCCGTGACCGATCGCCAACCCGCGCTTTCCGATCGCGCCCCGGCGCGCGGCATGTTCGCGCCGCAGCTGCTCAAGCCGGCGCTGGTGGCGGCCTGGCGCAAGTTGTCGCCGCGCCAGCAGCTGCGCAATCCGGTGATGTTCGTGGTCTATGCCGGCAGCATCCTGACCACGATCCTGTTCCTGCGCGCGGCCTTCGCGCCCGAAACCTCCGCCGGCGGCGAGAGCGCCGGCTTCATCCTGGCCGTGTCGGTCTGGCTGTGGTTCACGGTGCTGTTCGCCAACTTTGCCGAGGCGCTCGCCGAAGGGCGCAGC
>NZ_JCBAJO010000296.1:0-4803 GCF_059772245.1 Cupriavidus sp. R6-3 | reverse complement strand
CAGCGCGGCGGCGACGTCGTAGGGGTAGAAGGGATGGGCCGCGCTGAGCGCCACGCCGCCGTGCAGGGCCAGCATCACGGTGCATTCCAGCCCGTACATGTGCTGCGCCGGCACGGTGCCGACCAGCGTCGCGCCGGCCAGCGCATCGATGCCCAGCCGGGCCGCGGCGGCACGCGCATTGCGCACCATCGCGCCCCAGCTCTTGCGATGCGGCATCGGCAGGCCGGTCGAGCCGGAGGTGAACAGGTAGGCGAGCGTGCGGTCCGCCGGGATCCGGGGGATCGTGATCGGCAAATCGGCCGCGTCGCCGGCCCGATCCCCGTGTGCGTCATCGCGCGTGCCTTCGTGCGTGCCCCGCAGCGTCACCCGCATGCCGGGCAGCCCGGCGCCGCTGGCGTCGCCCGCGCTGCAATGGCAGCCGGCGCCGTCGTGCAGGCAGAAGGTATCCGGGGCGAAGGTCGCCAGCTCCCGGACCATTTCCGGGGTGTGCGCCGGCGGCAGCAGGCTGATCTTGTCGGCCAGCAGGCTGGCGCACAGGCCGACGGTGAAGAGGTAGCGATCCGCGCACATATTGAAGACGTGGCGGCCGGCCGGCAGCCGGGAGGCCAGGTCGCGGACGTCGGCGAGGAAGCGCGCCACGGTGACCGGAGCGCCGTCCCGGTAGGCGACGATCTGGTCGCCGCGGGTATGCGCGATCAGCGGCAGAGTCCCGGCGGACGGGTTCGCCTCGGCGCCGCCGGCAGGGCGGGCGCTGGAATTCTGTGGGCGCGATCGGCGCGGAATGCGGGACACTGGCATGGCGGCGCGGTCGGGACTTCGGCTTGGCTTCCGGGGAGGGCGGAGACTGCACTCCCGGGCCGGCGGCGAAGCGGTCCGGTCATCGATCTTTGGGGACTATGGCTGGAAGACCCGAAGTGTGGGGGTTCCGTTTCTCGCCGTGGCGGCGAGGTTGTTACCAAATTTCACCCGTATGGAGCGAACCCGATGGGCTTGGTAGCATTGCGCCCGAAGGCGGTGCCGCAGTATACCCCACGGCTTTGCGCACCCCCGGGCGCCGCCCGGCGGGCCGCCGCGACGATATAACTTACATTTAGCGACAATGACCGATCTCGAAATCGAACTGGCCCGGATGATTCTCGGCGAACTGGACATTACCGAGCTGACGCTGGACCAGGTCACGGCCGATACGCCGCTGTACGGCGAAGGCTTCGGCCTCGATTCGATCGACGTGCTAGAAATTGCACTCCTGATCTCCAAGAAGTACGGATTCGAGCTGCGCTCGGACAATCCGGACAACAAGACCATCTTTGCCACGCTGGGCAGCCTGGCGGCCTACACCGCCGCCAACCGTACCCGCTGATGCCCCCCACGCGCCGGACGCCCCGGGCGGCGCCCGCACCCGCCCACAAGCAGGCTCTGGTCACCGGCGGCAGCGGCGCGCTCGGACAGGCCATCTGCCAGACCCTTGCCGCGGGCGGCTGCCGTGTCTGGGTCCATGCCAACCGGCGCCTGGACGAGGCGCAACAGGTGGCCGAGCGCATCCGCGCCGCCGGCGGCGACGCCGAGGCGATCGCCTTCGACGTGACCGATGCCGATGCCACCGAGCAGGCCTTGCAACGCATCCTCACCGAGGGCCCCGTGCAGGTGCTGGTCAACAACGCCGGCATCCACGACGACGCGCCGATGGTGGGCATGACGCGCGAGCAATGGCGCCGTGTCATCGACGTCTCGCTGCACGGCTTCTTCAACGTGACCCAGCCCCTGCTGATGCCGATGATGCGGACCCGCTGGGGGCGCATCGTCAATATCGCATCGGTGGCAGGCCTGATCGGCAATCGCGGTCAGGTGAACTATGCTGCAGCCAAGGCGGGCGTGATTGCGGCCACGCGCTCGCTGGCGATCGAGATGGCTTCGCGCGGCGTCACGGTCAATGCGGTGGCGCCGGGCATCGTCGATTCGCCGATGGCACAGCCGGCCTTCCCGCCCGAGCGGATCCGCGAGCTGGTGCCGATGGGCCGGGCCGGCCAGCCGGACGAGGTGGCGGCGATGGTGGCCTATCTGGTCTCCGAGGCCGCCGGCTATGTCACCGGGCAGGTGCTGTCGATCAACGGCGGCATGGCGACCGGCTAGGCGAAAGGGACGCGGAGGGACGCGGAGGGACGCTGAGGACGAAAAGCGACGAAGCGGAACGAAGCAAAGGAACCAACCGTACGGCACAAACGTCGAGGAGAAGGGAGCAGTGCGCAGGCAAGGGCCGGCGGACGCCAAGCGCGGCGCGCCGGCCAGGGACAACACATTGATGGAGCACGGCCGCATGACCGAACGTTCGACCACGCATCTGGTGATCATCCCGAGCTACAACCCCGGCCCCAAGGTGCGCGAGGTCGTGCGCGAGGCGCGAGCCCAATGGAACCCGGTCTGGGTCGTCGTCGACGGCAGTACCGACGGCAGCACCGAATGGCTGCAGCAGCAGGCCGAGGCCGATCCCGGCCTGCGCGTGCTGGTGTTGCCGAAGAACCGCGGCAAGGGCGCCGCCGTGCTGCACGGGCTGGAACAGGCCGCCGCCGAGGGCTACACGCACGCGCTGACGATGGATTCCGATGGCCAGCATCCCGCCGCGATGATCGGCAAGATGCTGGAGCTGTCGCGCCGCAACCCGGACGCGATGGTGCTGGGCAAGCCGGTGTTCGACGAGAGCGCCCCGCGCGCACGGGTCTATGGACGGCGGCTCAGCAATGTGTTTGCCGACCTCGAGACGCTGTGGGCCGGCATCGGCGATTCGCTGTATGGCTTTCGCGTCTATCCGATCGCGCCGCTGTGCGCGGTGATGCGGGGCAATCGCTGGATGCGGCGCATGGACTTCGATCCCGAGGTCGCGATCCGGCTGTGCTGGCGCGGCGTGCGGCCGATCAACATCGATACCCCCGTGCGTTACTTCCGCGAGGACGAGGGCGGCGTGTCGCACTTCCACTATGTGCGCGACAACATCCTGCTGACCTCGATGCATATCCGGCTGGTGGTCGGCTTCCTGCTGCGGCTGCCGATGCTGGCGCTGCGCCGCCTGGGCGAGCGCGGCAGCGCGGGGACGAAGCCCGCGGCCTGAGCGGGCCGATTCTCGCCGGGTGTTTCCTCTCCCGAGCGGGCGAGGGCATGGGCAGAGTAGAGGCAGCAACGGCGTCTCCCATGCCGACCCACGCCGACCGACCCACGCCGACCGACCCATGCCCCTCGATACGGCCCACATCGACGGCGCAAACAAAGAAAAGGCGGTCTCTCGACCGCCTTTTCACCTGCCCGTCGCCCCCTGTCCCCAAACAAGGCGGCGGGCAGGCCTACCGGTACCGCTGCGGTTTGTGCCGCAACGCGCTACAACCTGCCCATGACGACCAGCGCGATCACGATCAGCAGGATCAGGCCAAGCCCGCCGCTGGGCCAGTAGCCCCAGCCGCTGCTGTAGGGCCACGAAGGCAGCGCGCCAATCAGCAGGATGATCAGCACGATCAGGAGAATGGTGCCTAGAGTCATGGGAGGCTCCTTTGCCGAGGGCTAGCCTGGCGGGTTTGTTCGTTGGTCTTGAATACCGTGCCACCCCTTGGTGCCGTTCGGCCGCCTAGGGGTCCGCTCCCGGTTGCTTCAACGATAGACCCGCGCCACCGGCCTCCCACCCGGTCCGGCGCTGAAAGCCATGTAGGAATCGGACGACGCGCGATGTTTTCGGAAACACGTTGGCGCGTGCCGATTCCGGGCCGAGGCTTATCGGCGCAGGCGGCGGATCAGCGACGAGGTATCGTCGCGACCGCCTCCGTCGCGCTGCAGCTCGGCATAGAACTGGTCGACCAGCGCGGTGACCGGCAGCGTGGCGCCGTTGCGGCGGGCCTCGTCCAGGCACAGGCCGAGGTCCTTGCGCATCCAGTCGACCGCGAAACCGAAGTCGAACTTGCCTTCGACCATGGTCGGTCCGCGGTTCTCCAGCTGCCACGAGCCGGCGGCGCCCTTGCTGATCACCGACAGCACCAGCGGCATGTCGAGCCCCGCGCGCTGGCCGAAGGCGATCGCCTCGGACAGCCCTTCGAGCAGGCCGGCGATCGCGATCTGGTTGACCATCTTGGCAAGCTGCCCGGCGCCCGGGCCGCCGATGCGCGTGACCGCGCGGGCGAAGGCCGAGATCACCGGCTCGGCGCGCGCGAACACCGCCTCGTCGCCGCCGCACATCACCGTCAGCACGCCGTTCTGCGCGCCGGACTCGCCGCCGGACACCGGCGCATCGATGAAGTGCAGGCCGCGCGCGTTGGCCTGCTCGTACAGTTCCCGCGCGACGTTGGCGCTGGCGGTGGTGTGGTCGACGAAGATGCAGCCGGCCGGCGCGGCGTCGAAGGCGCCGTCGGCGCCGGTCAGCACCGCGCGCAGGTCGTCGTCGTTGCCGACGCAGCTGCAGACCAGCTCGGCATCGCGCGCGGCCAGCGCGGGCGTGGCCGCCGACTTGCCGCCGAAGCGCTCGACCCAGGCCTGGGCCTTGCTGGCGGTGCGGTTGTAGACCGTGACCTGATGCCCCTTGGCGGCCAGGTGGCCCGCCATATGGAAGCCCATGACGCCGAGGCCGAGGAATGCGACACGCATGACTGCTACTCCGTGTTGTTATCGAATGTGGAAGGGAAAGATCGGTGAGACGCGCTGTGCCGCGCGTTGGGGTGGAGCGCCGGATCCGGGGATGCGCGGCGCGCCAGGGTCATGAGTATACGGGGCGCGTTCGTCCGCCCCGGGGGGCACCTACCGGCCGTCCATGCTCGACGCCCCGGCATCGCC
>NZ_JCBAJO010000295.1:0-4831 GCF_059772245.1 Cupriavidus sp. R6-3 | reverse complement strand
GCGGCTCCGGTGACCGCACTGCCGACGCCACCGCGCGCGAGTCCGCCCGCACCGGCGCGCGTAGACACCAGCAGCCAACCCAGCCGGCCCCATCCGCCCGCGCGGCTGAACCCACCCGATCTGCCCAGGCGGCCCAGGCAGACCAGATGGCCCGGCGCGCTCCATTCCGACAGAACGATTGATGTCCGCCTGAGATGTCCCAGATGTCCACCACCGAATCCACCCTCTCCCCCGCTCCCAGCGGCCTGCCCGCGCTGGAAGCCCGCCTGCGCCAGGACCTCGCGTGGCTGGACCTCCCCGCCAAGCCCTGGGTACCGCCGCGCCAGTTCGACGGCGCGCCGGTGCTCGACGTCGCCATCATCGGCGGCGGCATGGCCGGCCTCGCGGCCAGCGCGACGCTGAAGCATCTGGGCATCCAGGCCCGCATCTTCGACCGCGCGCCGGCCGGTTTCGAAGGGCCGTGGGCGACCACCGCGCGCATGGAGACCCTGCGTTCGCCCAAGCAGCTGACCGGCCCGGCGCTGGGCCTGCCGGCCCTGACCTTCCGCGCCTGGTACGAGGCGCAGTTCGGCACCGCGGCCTGGGACGCGCTCGACAAGATTCCGCGCCTGCAATGGATGGACTATCTGCGCTGGTACCGGCAGGTGCTCGATCTGGACGTCGCCAACGAGCACACCGTCGACACCGTGCTGCCGCGCGCCGACGGCCTGGTCGAGCTGCGCATGACGACGCCCGCCGGTCCGCTGCGCGTGATGGCGCGGCGCGTGGTGCTGGCCACCGGCCGCGATGGCCTGGGCGGCGCACTGCTGCCGGCCTTCGCGCAGGACCTGCCGCGCCATCTGTGGGCCCATTCGTCCGATCCGATGGACTACCGCGTGCTGCGCGGCAAGCGCGTCGGCGTGGTCGGTGCCGGCGCTTCGGCGATGGACAGCGCCGCCACCGCGCTGGAGGCCGGCGCGGCCAGTGTCGACCTGCTGATCCGCCGCGCCGAGATCCCGCGCATCAACAAGAGCAAGGGCTCGGGCAATCCGGGGCTGACGCACGGCCACTACGGGCTGCCCGACCAGTGGAAATGGCGGCTGCGCCATTACATCAACAGCGAACAGGTGCCGCCGCCGCGCGGCAGCACGCTGCGAGTCTCGCGCCACGACAATGCGCGCTTCCATGTCGGCTGCCCGATCGAGCGAATTGAGGTCCACAGCGACGTCCGCAGCGACGTCCGCGGCGACACGCTGCACGTGCACACCGCCAAGGGCCTGTTCGAGCTCGACTTCCTGTTGCTGTCGACGGGGTTCCGCGTCGATTTCGGCGCGCGTCCGGAGTTCTCCGTCATCGCGCCGCAGATACGCCTGTGGCGCGACCGCTTCCAGCCGCCCGCCGGCCAGGACGACCAGGAACTGAGCGATTCGCCCGACCTCGGCCCGGTGTTCGAGTTCCAGGAGAAGACGCCCGGCGCCTGCCCCGGCCTGTCGCGCGTGCATTGCTTCTGCTATCCGGCCGCGCTGTCGCACGGCACGATCTCCGGCGATATCCCGGCGATCAGCGACGGCGCGCGCCGGCTGGGCCAGGGCATCGCCGCGCTGCTGTACCAGGAAGACGTCGAGACGCACTTCGCCGACCTGCAGGCCTATGCCGAACCGGAGCTGTATGGCGACGAATGGACGCCGGCGCCGCCGCCTGCGCAGCCCGGCCGATGAATGGGCAAATGAATGGGCAAATGAATGGGCAAATGAATGGGCCAATGAAGGGGCCACTGAAAGGGCCAATGCATGGACCGATGAATCGGCCAATGAGCCTGTGCGTGCCGCCCTGCTCCGCTGATCGCCCATCTGATCGCCCATCTGATCGCGCATCTAAGCGCTCATCTGACCAGTTACCTGACCGCTGACTTTTCCACCCCGACACCATGACTGCTTCGTCCACCCAAGCCAACGCCACCGCCGAACTCGACCTGATCGACCGCCTCGCCGGTCTTGCCGCCGGCAGCGCCACGCATGTACTGCGCCATCAGCGCGACAAGGTCGCCGTCGCCACCGAAGGCAGCTATCGCACGATGTTCGATCCGGCCCTGCCCGGCCTGACGCTGACCGAACGCCTCGCGGTCGCGCTGTACGCGTCGCGGCTGACGCCGTCGGCCGAACTGGCCGCGCATTATCTGGATCGCCTGCAGGCGGCCGGCGCCGATGCGGAGACCGTGGCGGCGGTCGATGGCACCCGCCTCGAGGCCGTCGGCGATGCGCGGCTGCGCGCGATGCTGACGTTCACGCGCAAGCTGATCGAAAAGCCCGTCGAAGGCGACCGCGCCGCGCTGCTGAGCCTGCCGGCGGCCGGCCTGTCGACGCCCGAAGTCGTGACACTGGCGCAGCTGATCGCCTTCCTGTCGTACCAGGCGCGGCTGGTGGCGGGCCTGCGCGCATTGAGCGGCGCGGCCCAGGGCGAGGCGCTGCCGAGCGATGTGGCGCCGGCCGCGGCGGCCACCACCAGGCCCGGCGACACGATCCGCATCAACGGCTTCACCAACGAAGTGCTGGACTGGAAGGCGTGGCTCGACGTGGTGCCGGTCGATCGCGCGACGCCGGAGCAGATCGCGGTGCTGGAGGAAAGCCACCCGAAGGCCAAGGTGTCGGACTACTACCTGTTCCTGGTGCACCAGCCGGAAATCCTGCGCCAGCGTTCGGCGGCCTTCAACGCGATCATGTACGCGCCCGGCGGCATGGCGCGCGCCGAGCGGGAACTGGCTAGCACCGTGGTGTCGTGCATCAATGGCTGCGTTTACTGCGCGTCGGTGCATGCGCAACGCTTCGAACAACTGGCCAAGCGCAACGACGCGATCGCGCAGGTCTTCGACAATCCGCGCACGGCGGGCACCACTGCACGCGAACAGGCCATCGCACGCTTCTCGGTGGCGCTGACCGAGCACCCGGACCGCATTGGCGCCGCCTCGCTGGCAGCGCTGCGCGAGGCGGGACTGAACGACGCCGAGATCCTCGACGGCATTCACGCCATCGCGATCTTCGCGTGGGCGAACCGGTTGATGCTCAATCTGGGCGAGCCGGTGGTGGCGCAGGCGTAAGCGCGGATTGGGGCGGGGTTGCCCTCTGCCCCAGTCCCTCTCCCGCAAGCGGGAGAGGAGCAACAGCGCGCGCAAGCAAGGGCCGGCGTATTCTCCCTCGCCCCAAGCGGGAGCGGCGAGCAACCAATCGCGTAAGCAAAGGCTGGTAGTGTCCTCCCTCTCCCGCTTGCGGGAGAGGGCCGGGGAGAGGGCACACAGCGCCCGCATGACCGCGATCGCCTGACCCCGGCAACATCAATCCAAGCCCCTACTCCTGCCCCCCAGGCGCCAGCACGTCCCGCGCGCCATTGCGCCCCATCGGCGAAACCAGTCCCGCCACTTCCATCTGTTCGATCAGCCGCGCCGCGCGGTTGTAGCCGATGCGCAGATGGCGCTGCACCGCCGAGATCGACGCGCGGCGCGATGTGAGCACGAAGGCCGCGGCCTCGTCGTACAGCGGATCGGCCTCGGGGTCGCCGCCGGGCCCGTCCCCGAACAGGTCGCCGCCGCCGGCCTCGGCCGGGTCGGGCGCCAGGATCGCGTCGTCGTAGTCCGGCTCGCCGAACTGCTTCCAGTGCTCGACCACGCGATGGACTTCGTCGTCGCCGGCGAAGGCCCCGTGCACGCGTTGCGGATAGCCGGTGCCCGGCGGCAGGAACAGCATGTCGCCCTGCCCCAGCAGGCTTTCCGCGCCCATCTGGTCCAGGATCGTGCGCGAGTCGATCTTCGACGAGACCTGGAAGGCCACGCGCGTCGGGATGTTGGCCTTGATCAGGCCGGTGATCACGTCGACCGACGGACGCTGCGTGGCCAGGATCAGATGGATGCCGGCCGCGCGCGCCTTCTGTGCCAGCCGCGCGATCAGTTCCTCGATCTTCTTGCCGGCCACCATCATCAGGTCGGCCAGCTCGTCGATCACCACCACGATCAGCGGCAGCGTCGACAGCGGCTCGGGCGCGTCCGGGGTCAGCGAGAACGGATTGCGGACCTTGTCGCCCGCGGCCTCCGCGGCGCGGATCTTCTGGTTGTAGCCGGCCAGATTGCGCACGCCCAGCGCCGACATCAGCCGGTAGCGCTTCTCCATCTCGCCGACACACCAGTTCAGCGCGTGCGCGGCCTGCTTCATGTCGGTGACCACCGGCGCCAGCAGATGCGGAATGCCCTCGTAGACGGACAGCTCCAGCATCTTCGGATCGATCATGATCATCCGCACATCGTCCGGCGTGGCCTTGTACAGCATCGACAGGATCATCGCGTTGATCGCGACCGACTTGCCGGAGCCGGTGGTGCCGGCCACCAGCAGGTGCGGCGCGCGCGCCAGGTCGGTGACCACCGGATTGCCGGTGATGTCCTTGCCCATCGCCAGCACCAGCCGCGACGCATGGGACTGGAAGGATGACGCTTCGACGATCTCGGACAGGCGGATCATCTCGCGGCGGGCGTTGGGCAATTCCAATCCCATGCAGGTCTTGCCGGGAATGGTCTCGACCACGCGGATCGAACTGACGCCGAGCGCGCGCGCCAGATCCTTCATCAGCCCGACCACCTGCGCGCCACGCACGCCCATCGCGGGCTCGACCTCGAAGCGCGTGATCACCGGACCGGCCGAGGCGCCGACCACGGCCACCGGCACCTTGAACTCGGCCAGGCGCTGCGCGATCAGCTCGCCGGTTTCGGCCAGATGCTGCTCGGAGACCTGCTCGGCGTGTTCGACCGCCGGCTCGAGCAGATCGATGCCGGGCAGGCGGTAGTCGACGATGCGGGGCGGCGGTGGCGGGG
>NZ_JCBAJO010000294.1:0-4844 GCF_059772245.1 Cupriavidus sp. R6-3 | reverse complement strand
GCCGGATCGCCCGCGCGATCTGGTTGTAGGCCTCGCGCGAGATCACGTTCTCCTCGCGCATCGCCTGCAGTTCGTGCTGGCCCTTGCGCAGCGCGAACAGCATCAGCATCCGTTTTTCCAGCGCGACGGTGTAGCTGCCGAATTCCTCGCGCATCTCCTGCAACGCCTGCTCGGCGGCGTGGAAGCGGTCCTCGAGCACGCCGTCGAGCACGGTCGCCATGCGCGCGCCGAACACCGGCGACAGCATCGCGCGGTTGTATTGCCGCAGCCGCTGCAGCACGGTCTGGCGCACGATCATCAGCTCGAAGCGGTCGGCCAGCACGCGCGCCAGCGGCCGGTCGATCGACAGGCGCCGGTGCAGGAACAGCGCGATGCGAAAGCTCTTCTGGTAGTCGAGGATGTGGCGGGCGGCGCGGTTGTAGCCGATGCGGCCCTGTTCGCGCGCGGCGTCGATCATCTGCGCGGTGTTGCGCATCATCGCGTCGAGATTGGCCACCGACACCACGCCGTTGCCGTACTCGGGAATCAGCTCGCTCTCGCGCGTGGCGAGCGTGACCAGGCCGATCGACAGCCGCGCCCGCTCGGACAGCGCGCTGTCGAAGTCGAAATCGGCCGAGCCCAGTTCGATATCGCGCCGGTAATGCGCGGCGACCTCGCGCGCGGCCGACGGCGGCAGGCCGAAGCTGTCGGCCAGGCGATCCAGCGCGCTCTCGACCTCCTCGGTCGACAGCCGGATCGCCTGGCGCTGCAGCGCCAGCTCCTGCGGCGACAGCGCGTCCAGTTCGAGCCGGCGGATCAGCCAGCGCAGCGTGGTGCCGTTGACCAGCAGGCTGACCAGCACGAAGCCGGTCGCCAGGATCGCGACGAAATGGCGCGTCTCGAGCGGCAGCGCGCGGTTCTCGGCGATGCCCAGCGCCAGCACCAGCG
The DNA here is from genome assembly GCF_059772245.1 of Cupriavidus sp. R6-3. Classification (NCBI taxonomy): domain Bacteria; kingdom Pseudomonadati; phylum Pseudomonadota; class Betaproteobacteria; order Burkholderiales; family Burkholderiaceae; genus Cupriavidus; species Cupriavidus sp. R6-3. The sequence goes on along the minus strand of NZ_JCBAJO010000294.1, from coordinate 3,917 downwards.
TGACCGCGCCGCGCAGCCCGCCCCAGGCGATCGCCAGCTTGTAGGCCGAATCGATCGGAGCGGACAGGCGCAGCCAGGTCAATACCGGCAGCAGCCCGAACAGAGTCGCCAGCCGCGCCAGCAGCGCGGCCGCGACCAGCGCCAGCAGCAGCCAGCCGTGATGCGGCGTGACGCCCTGCAGCAGTGCCGGCACCCGCACCGCGGCCAGCAGGAAGACCACCGCGCCCGCGATGCCGGCGAACTGCTCCCAGATCATGCGCAGGTGCCGCCAGTTCGGCGGGTTCAGCCGGGTCGGACCGAGCGCGCCGAGCGTCAGCCCGGCGCAGACCACCGCGACCACGCCGGACACATGCAGCAGCTGCTCGGCCAGCAGATAGAGCGGATAGGGCAGCGCCAGCGTCAGCGCGGCCTCGGCCACCGCAAGGCCGGCGAGCGCCGGCAGCAGTTCGGCGAGCAGGCGGCCGGCGATCAGCCCGCATACCATGCCGCCGCCGAAGGACCAGGCCAGCTCGGTCAGGCCGGCAGCAAGCGTGGCCTCGGCACCGTGGCCGGTCAGCATCGCGATCAGCACGCCGACCAGCGCGATCGCGGCGGCGTCGTTCAGCAGGCTCTCGCCCTCGACCAGCCGGATCAACCGGGCCGGCGCGCCGACATCGCGAAAGATCGCGATCACCGCGGCGGGGTCGGTGGTCGCCACCACCGCGCCGAGCAACAGGCAGACCACCAGGTTCATGCCGCTGGCCGCCGCGGTGACCACGCCGATCACGCCGGTGGCGACCACCACCGCCACCACCGCCAGCAGCAGGATCGGCGCGGCGTCGGGCAGCATGCTGCGGACATCAGCGGTCAGCGCCGCATGGAACAGCAGCGGCGGCAGGAAGATCCACAGATAGGCTTCCGGCGGCAGCGAAGGGTCGATCAGCGGATGCAGGAAGTGTTCGGCGAACTCGGGCAGCGTGGCGTCGATGGCCACGTAGCCGGCGCCGATCGCGATGCCGATCGCCGACAGCAGCGTCGATTCGGGCAGCCGCAGCCTCGCCGCGGCGACCTGCACCACCGCGACGATGGCCAGCAGCGCGCCGAGCAGGATCAGTACGTCGACGATGATATTCACGGGCGGGCGCTCCTGGCGCGCGCGGCAAGGCAGCGGCGCGGAAGGAGGAAGGGGAACGGCGAAAACACGGAGCGGTCCTGGCTTGCGGCGAAAGAGAGGCTCGACCTTAGCGCGAAGGCGTGGCGCAATTCAAGGTTTTGCGGCGGCGGGGGGGCGTATCGGCGCCGAGCCTGTAGAATCGCGATGTTCGACCGGCACCGCCGGGTCCTTCTGTTGTCCTCCTAGCCTGTCGGCCGCCTCGGGTCGGCAGCGTGCACGAAAACGCCATGTCCGAGTTCGATGAAGCCCGACTAGCCGCGGCCGCCTGGGTGCGCGCGCAGATGGATCGCTACGGCCTGTCGCTGGACGATCTGGTCGCGGCCGGATGTTTCTCCGGCGCCAGCCGGGCCAAACGGGGCCGCGCCGCCGCGGCGGACGCGACGGCATCGAGCCCAGCGTCCGCCGATCCGCCAACGTCGGCGAGCCCGCCAGCATTTGCCGCGGCTCCTACCGCCTCCACAGCCACCACAGCCACCACGGCTGCCCCGGCTTCCACAGCCGCCACGGCCTCCACGGCTTCCACAGCCGCCACGGGCTCCACGGCCTCCACGGCCAAGGCTTCCAGCGCGAACGAATCCGCGCCGCCGCAGGCTGCCGGCGTCCTCTATCGCAATGCATTGGGTCAGTGCTGGGATGGCACCGGCGAGATGCCCGACTGGCTGCAGCGCGCCGTCAACGCGGGCCAGACGCCCGAGTTCTATCGCGTCAGCTGAATCGATACCGCGCCGGACGGGGACGTCGCGCCGACCGGGCCCCAAGGTCGAGGGATCCCGGAGGTCGGAGAGATTCGAGAGGGTCCGAGAGGCCCGAGGGGTCCCGACAGGTCCGAGGAGTCCCGAGAGGTCCGAGGAGTCCCGAGAGGTCCGAGGAGTCCCGAGAGGTCCGGGGTCCGGGAGGTTCGAGAGGTCAGAGAGCGCCTAGCGCTTCGACAGCTCCGCCAGGGGCTGCGAGGGCCGGGGGATCGCGGCGTTCGCGCGCCGCTCAGCAGCGTGCCGGGCTCGACGGAAACAGCGCGTCGGGCGTGGCGCCCGCCAGCGTGCCCAGCGGCGAGCGCGGCGGCATATGGCGATACTGGCTCAGTTCGAGCCCCGGCAGCACCGCGGCGATGGGGCACATGGCCGCGCCGCCGGGATGCCGCGCGTGGCGGTCTTCGCCGTCGGCGGCATGGCCGCTGGCGCCATCGTCTTCCGTGTCCCGCTCCTTGTCCGCGCCCATGCAGCCAGCCTGGTCGCGCCCCAGCAGTTCCGCTTCGGCCTGCAGCTTCAGCGCCGCGTGCTGGCTCATCAGCGGCGTGGCCGCGGTGGCCTGCACCGCGCCGCACGTCGGCTTCGCCGTGCCGGCGATTCCCGGCAGGGGCAGGGCGAGCATGGCGAGAGTCAGCAGGAGGCGTTGCGGCAGACGGTTCACGAGCGGATCGGCGAGTGGCGGACAGGTGAAAAAACGGGAAGGACCGTGTCGAAGGTGGTGCGTGGCAGACGCTTAGCAGGCACCTCGCAGGCCACGCTGACGGTCAGGCCGCATTGTACCCGCAGCTCCACGGACACGACCCTGACGGCAACATGACAAAGCTGCAAGGCAGCGGGTTGGAGCGCCCCCGCGGCGCATAATGACTGCGCCTTGCGGTACGGCCGCGGGCCCGCGGCGCCGGCGCGACGGCCCGGCGCCGCCATCCATTCATCGACACGATCGACCCAGGAGACGGACATGCAGATACAGCCTTATCTCTATTTCGGCGGGCGCTGCGAGGAGGCGCTGGCGTTCTACGGCAAGGTGCTCGGCGCCAAGGTCAGCATGATGATGCGGTTCAAGGAGATGCCGGCCGAGGAAGGCGAAGCCGGCGACGGCCAGCCGCCGCTGCCGGTCGGCTGGGAGGACAAGATCATGCATGCCAGCGTGACGGTCGGGCAGAGCGAGATCATGGCCTCCGACGGCATGCCGGGCGCGCCGCCCGAGCCCTTCGCCGGCTTCAGCCTGTCGATCGTCGCGCCCTCGCTGGACCAGGCGCGCCAGTGGTTCGACGCGCTGTCCGAGGGCGGCCGCGTAATGATGCCGATGCAGAAGACCTTCTGGTCGGAGGGCTTCGGCATGCTGCAGGACCGCTTCGGGCTGAGCTGGATGGTCAACGTCACGCATTGAGCCAACGGCATTGCGTCGGAGGAATGCGGACGAGGAGCTGTGGCATCAGGGCGCGGCATCAAGGCACGGCATCGGAACGCCGCTTCAGGGCGCGGCATCAAGGCGCGGCATCAAGGCGCGGCATCGGGATGTGGCCGGCATCGGGATGGCCACAGGGCGCGGCATCATCGGGCGGCATCGGGCGGCGGCATAAAGGCACGGACTTGAGGAATTGACCGCGCCGGAGGTAGGGTGGCTTGACCCTGTAGCCGCTACAGGCTATTCAATGCCACCCATGCCACAGCCCACGGAACCTTCGATGGCCAGACTCTCGCCGGAAGACCCATCCTCCACGCCTTCCTCGTCCTGCTGCGACGCGAAAGCAGACTGTTGCAGCCAGCCCGCGCCGCAGGATGCCGGCGCCCGTGGCCACGCCCGGGGCGACAATCACGGCCACAATCACGATCACGACCACGGCCACCGCCACGATCACGGGCGCATAGACGACCACGAGCACAACCACGACCCCGGGCACGCCCACGACGACGACCACGGGCACGCTCACGGTCATGACGGCGCCAGCGATCCTCGCCACGCGGACTGCTGCCACGCCGCGCAGGCCACCCCTCCAACCCCGGCTTCCTCCTGC
>NZ_JCBAJO010000293.1:0-4883 GCF_059772245.1 Cupriavidus sp. R6-3 | reverse complement strand
CGCACCGTCGCCCGGACCCAACAGAACGCCGATGTACCAGGGCGGCTGACGCGCTGCCCGACGCACTTCGACCCGCTGGTGCGTGTCCACCGATGCTCCAGCGCAACACTCGCGGACCAACGCCCCGTTTCTGTGCACCAAAACCTAAAAGACCGTTGCACGCTGTCAACAAGCGTCCCATAATTAAATGGCCATTTACATGGAGACGCCCAGCGGTAGCGGCGCCTCGATGCACAACACCACGCTGTAAACGGATGGCAATTTGCAGGTGGCGCCCGTCAGGGCGCGGCCTGTTGCGGGGCGCGGCGCATGCCGCCCCCCGTTCGTCTTTTCCCGGTTGTTCCGGTCTGCCGTTTCACCCCCTCCGCTCCGGTCCTTGCACGAATGACGCCGTATTCCGCCGCCGCCATGCCGATCAGTGTTCTGATCGCGCTGACGGTGTGCAACCACGTGGCGTTCAACGCCAGCCGCGTCGTCGTTTCCCTGTTTGCCATTTCGCTGAAGGCCTCGACCATCACGCTCGGCGTGCTGATGTCGCTGTACGCGCTGCTGCCGATGCTGCTGGCGATCCGCGCCGGGCGCCGCATCGACCAGATCGGGCCGCGCCGGCCGATGACCGCGGGCTCGCTGATGGTGGTCGGCGGCACGCTGCTGCCGGCGATCTGGCCGAGCGTCGCCGCGCTGTACGCGTCGTGCGCGCTGATCGGCGTCGGCTTCATGCTGGTCCAGGTCGCGATGCAGCTGCTGATCGGGCAACTGTCGACCGACGAGACCCGTCTTCGCAACTACACCTGGCATGCGCTGGGGCTGTCGGTATCGGGCACGCTGGGCCCGGTGGTGGTCGGCTACGTGATCGAGCACGCCGGCTATCGCCCCGCCTTCCTGCTGCTGGTCGGCGTCGCGCTGATCGGTCAGATCGGCCTGCGGCTCGTCCATGACCGCCTGCCCGCGCAAGGCGCCGGCGCCGCGCGCCAGGCCGCGCTCGACGGCAGCCGCGGCTCCGCGCTGGATCTGCTGCAGGTGCCCGAGCTGCGCGCCGTCTTCGTCGCCAGCGCGGTGCTGTCCGCCGCCTGGGACCTGCATGCCTTCCTGATCCCGATCCAGGGCACGCGCGTCGGCCTGTCGCCCTCGTCGATCGGCTGGGTGCTCGGCGCCTTCGCCATCGCCACGCTGGCGATCCGCATCGCGATGCCGCTGGTCACGCGCTATCTGTCCGAATGGAAGATCATCCGCGGCGCGCTGCTGGTCGGCGGCATCGCGTACCTGCTCTATCCCTTCGTCTCGACGTTCTGGCTGATGTGCTGCCTGGCGTTCGTGCTGGGCCTGGCGCTGGGCAGCGCCCAGCCCAACGTGATGAACATCCTGCATAGCGCGTCGCCGTCGGGCCGCGCCGGCGAGGCGCTGGGCCTGCGCTCCGCCGTGCTGAACACCAGCCAGGTGGTATGGCCGCTGACCTTCGGCGTGGTCGGCACCGCGCTGGGCATGCTGCCGATCTTCTTGTCGATGGCCGGCGCGATGGGCGTGGCCGGCTACTATTCGCGCGGACAGACGCGCAAGCTGCCGCCGCCCGCCGCCTGAGGCCGCTTCAGGTCGAAGCGCGGTTGAAACACGGTCGGGGCGCGGTTGAAGCCTGGCTGGAGCACGGTCCAGGCCGGCTCGCGGGCCGGGATGCCTTCGCTATACTCCAGGCATCCGGATCCGCTTGTCGACCGCACGCAAGACGCTGTGCCGACGCAATCGGAGACCCGTTCAGGAATCTTCAGCCATCCCCGCCGCGGCCATGCCGCTGCCCTTCCCGCCATGACGCAACTCGCCGATCTCCGTCGTACCTATGTGCTCGGTTCCCTCACCGAAGCCGATGTCGCGCCCCAACCCATCGCGCAATTCGAACGCTGGTTCGAGGAAGCGCTGACCGCCAAGCTGCCCGAGCCGAATGCGATGACGCTGGCCACGGTCGACGCCAGCGGCCAGCCCTCGGCCCGCATCGTGCTGCTCAAGGGCATCGACGAGCGCGGCTTCACCTTCTTCACCAATTATGAGAGCCGCAAGGGGCTGGACCTCGCGGTCAATCCGCGCGCCGCGCTGCTGTTCCACTGGGTACAGCTCGAGCGGCAGGTCCGCATCGAAGGCGCCGTCGAGAAAGTCAGCGACGCCGAGAGCGATGCCTACTTTGCGTCGCGGCCGCTGGGCTCGCGCATCGGCGCCTGGGCGTCGGCGCAGAGCCAGGAGGTGAGCGACCGCGCGCTGCTCGAACAGCGCGAGGCCGAGTTCCGCCAGCGCTTCGGCGAGAACCCGCCGCGGCCGCCGCACTGGGGCGGCTATCGCGTGGCGCCGACGCGCGTCGAATTCTGGCAGGGCCGCCCGTCGCGGCTGCACGATCGCATCGCTTATCTGCGCCAGCCCGACGGCAGCTGGCGCATCGCGCGGCTGTCGCCGTGAGGTCGCCTGAGGTCGCCCTGGGGTCGCCCTGAGGCCGCCGAGGATCGCCTGAGGTCGTCCTGAGGATCGCCCGACGGCGACCCGAAGCGTCGCCGTGGTGTCGCCGTGATGGTCCTCATCGGGCGCGCACCGTTTTGCCCCTGTCATTGATATGGGGTCTAGGCAGTGCACTGCACACCGGCGCGGTTTGGCGTATAAAGTGAAACGCCAGACGCACCAGGCAGCGGGCTCTGGCGTTGGGTATGGCACAGCCTGATATATCGGAAGGCCAGGCCGCCCACAGCTGTGGTTGGAGCGCTGTTCGTTCGGAAATATGCCGCCATTCATCAGGAGGAAAGCCGCATGTTTTTCAAGCAAGCACTGGACACGCAACTGGAGCGCTGGGTCGCGGAATTGCGCGACAAGGCCAACCTGCCCGTCAAGCTGCGGCTCTGGAATGGCCACGAATACGCGCTGGGCAACTTCGAACAACCGGCGGTCACGCTGACCGTGCGCGAGGCCGGCGCGCTGCCGCTGCTGCTGACGCCGACGCTGGACAACCTGGGCGAGGCCTACGTCCAGCAGAAGATCGATCTGGAAGGCAAGCTCGCCGACATCATCGCGGTCGGCTACGGCTTCTCGCGCGCCACCACGCAACTGGCCGGCAGCACGCTGGCCCGCGTCGCGCAACGCTTCACCCATACCAAGCAGGAAGACAAGGCGTCGATCGAATACCACTACGACGTCTCCAACGACTTCTACAAGCTGTGGCTGGACCCGAACATGGTCTACTCCTGTGCGTACTTCGAGCGCGGCACGGAGGACCTGGCCACCGCGCAGCTCAAGAAGATCGACCACATCCTGACCAAGATCCGCCTGCAGCCGGGCCAGACACTGCTCGACATCGGCTGCGGCTGGGGCGCGCTGGTGCTGCGCGCCGCGCAGAAGTTCGGCGCGCGCTGCGTCGGCATCACGCTGTCGGAAAACCAGTTCGCGCTGGCCACCGAACGGGTCAAACAGGCCGGGCTGTCGGACCGCATCGAGATCCGCCTGCAGGACTATCGCGATGTCGGCGGCACCTTCGACCGCATCACCAGCGTCGGCATGTTCGAGCATGTCGGCAAGGAAAACCTGGTCACCTACTTCAGCCGCATGTGCGAGCTGCTGGCCGACGACGGTATCGCGATGAACCACGGCATCACCTCGCCCGATCCGGACAGCGGCAAGGTGCCGATGGACGGTGCCCAGTTCATGGACCGCTACGTGTTCCCGCAGGGCGAGTTGCCGCACATCAGCATGGTGCTGCATACGCTCGCCAAGGGCGGCCTGGAGGCCTACGACGTGGAGCTGCTGCGCCGGCACTATGCGCAGACGCTGCGGCACTGGGCCGAGAACTTCGAGACGCACGGCGAGACCATTCGCGCGATGGTCGGCGAGAAGAAATACCGCATCTGGCGCGTCTATCTGGCCGGCTGCGCGCAGGCGTTCGACAGCGAGAAGATGTCGATCTACCAGGTGGTCTGCCACAAGGCCACACAGCCGTCGAGCACGCTGCCCTGGTCGCGCCATTACATCTACGACAAGACGCTGGATTGAGGCGGCCGGCATGACGCCAGGCTTCGCTGTGCGCGCTGTGCGCGCTGGCTTCGCTGACCTTCGCTGACTCGCTGACTCGCTGACTCAATCAGGCTCGACTGAACCACCTTTGACTGAAGACCTGTTCGGCGACCCGGTGTCCGAAAAGACATCGGGTCGCATCGTTTCTCCCGCCGCCGCTCCTGCTCCCGCGGCGCCGGCCGCGTCGGCGGCGGCCACCAAACCGGCCCGGCGCGGCAAGACGGTCCAGCCGGTCGCCGCCTCTCCCGAACTGGCGGCGCTGGCCGCGCGGCTGCCCGCCCATCTCCATCTCGGCACCTCGACCTGGTCCTACCCTGGCTGGAATGGCCTGGTCTACGACGGCGACTACAGCGACAGCCTGCTGTCGCGCAAGGGCTTGAGCGCTTATGCCGCCCATCCGCTGCTGCGCGCCGCCGGCGTCGACCGCGGCTTCTACGCGCCGATTCCGCTGGCCGACTATCTCGCGTATGCGGCCCAGGTGCCCGACGATTTCCGCTTCCTGGTCAAGGCGCCCGCCAGCGTCTGCGATCCGTGGCTGCGCGCGAGCAATGGCGCAGGCCGGCTCGCCAACGCGGCGTTTCTCGATGTGGAGATCGCCGTCCGCGATTTCATCGCGCCGGCCACCGCGGGGCTCGGCGCCAAATGCGGGCCGCTGCTGTTCCAGCTGTCGCCGCTGCGCGCGATGGCGGCCGATGCCGCGGGCTTTCTGTCGCGGCTCGACGCCTTCCTGTCGGCGCTGCCCGCGCTCGACCCGGCGCAGACGCCGAACGCCTGCTATGCGGTCGAGCTGCGCGACCCCGAACTGCTGACGCCGCGCTTCATCAAGCTGCTGCGTACGCATGGCGTGC
>NZ_JCBAJO010000292.1:0-4943 GCF_059772245.1 Cupriavidus sp. R6-3 | reverse complement strand
CGACGATGTCCTCCGGGCTGCATTGCGTCGCCAGCTCGATCGCCAGCTCGCTGTCGCCCTGGGTCTCGCCGAGGATCTCGCCGAGGTTGCCGAGTTCTTCGCGCAGCAGCGCCTGGTCGTCCTTCGACACGTTGAGCAGACGCACCTTCAGCGCGCCGCCGGCCGGGGCAGCTGCGGCGGCGGGGGAAGCGGCAGCAGGGGCCGCGGCGGCGGCTACGGGTGCCGGTGCCGGGGCCTCGCCGCCGGTCTCGTAGGCCAGCTGCTGCAGCACCGCACAGATGCGCGCAAGGGTCTGCGGATCGGGTTCGGTACCGTTGCGGTAGGCGTTGAGCTGGTCTTGCAACACGTCCTTGGTTTCCAGAAAGGTATCGATGATGGCCCTGGACAACGCCAGTTCCCGCCGGCGCGTGCGGTCCAGCAGATTCTCGAGCAGGTGGGTGGTCTCGGTCAGCGCGCTGAAGCCGAAGGTCGCCGCGCCGCCCTTGATCGAATGCGCGGCGCGGAAGATCGCATTGAGGTCTTCCGCGTCGGGCGCCTCGATGTCGAGGCCGAGCAGCAACTGCTCCATTTCAACGAGCAGCTCTTCCGCTTCCTCGAAGAAGGTCTGGTAGAACTGCGTGATATCGATATCGACAGACATGACCGTCCTGAATCACTGATTGCTAAGCATTGAGCCGTTACCAGCTGGTTATCGACCTCGCCGACGGTCTTATTAAATTTTGTTACTGATTTAAGTGCCGGCTACTGCCGCGCCTGGGGCGCCGCTGCGCCCGTCGCCTCTTCCATGCCCTGCTGCAGCGCCTGCGCCGACTCGCCGGCCTTGGCGCGCACCGCGACGTCGGCCGCGCTGGCGTTCTCCGCCTCGAAGCGGGCCTGGGCGCGCTGGTTCAGCACCACGATGCTGATGCGGCGGTTGACCGGGGCCAGCGAATCGTTCTTGTCCAGCGGCATGGTGGCGGCCAGGCCGAGCACGCGCAGCACCTTGCCTTCCTGCATGCCACCGGCGATCAGCTCCTGGCGCGAGGCGTTGGCGCGATCGGCCGACAGCTCCCAGTTCGAGTAGGTCCGCTCGCCGTTCATGTAGTTGGACGAATCGGTATGGCCCGACAGGCTGACCTTGTTCGGCATCTCGTTGAGCACCGGGCCGATCTCGCGCAGGATGTCGCGCATGTAGGGCTCGACCACGGCCTTGCCGGTGCGGAACATCGGCCGGTTCTGCGTATCGAGGATCTGGATGCGCAGCCCTTCGCTGGTGATGTCCAGCAGCAGCTGCGGACGGAACTGGCGCAGCACCGGGTTGTTCTCGATCAGCTGCTCGAGCCGCTGCTTGAGCGCGCGCAGGCGCTCGGTCTCGAGCTGGTCGCGGCGCTTCTGCAGCGACTGCGGATCGTCCTCGCGCATGCGGCGCGTTTCGCCGTCCTTGCTGGCCGGATCGATGCCGCCGCCGGGAATCACGCTTGGCGACTCGCTGACCTTCTGCCCACCGGCAATCGCCACCTTCAGCGGCGTGCGGAAGTACTCGGCCACCTGCACCAGGTCCTTCGGCGTCGACGTGCTCAGCAGCCACAGCACCAGGAAGAAGGCCATCATCGCCGTCATGAAGTCGGCGTAGGCGATCTTCCAGCTGTGGTTGCCGTGCGGCTTGCCGTGGGCGGCAGCGCGGCGGACGACGATGGGGCGCGCGTGATCGGTCATGCTTGGCCTGCGTTGGACGGACGAATGGACTGGCTCGGGGACTGGCTGGCCGGCGCGCTTACGTCAGGCTCTTGACTTCGCGCACGTGGTCGTCCAGTTCCAGGAACGACGGACGCTCGCTCGAGTACAGCACCTTGCGGCCGAACTCGACCGCGACCAGCGGCGCATAGCCGTTGAGCGAAGCCAGCAGCGTGACCTTGATGCACTGGTACATCTTGACCGTCTCGGCAACCTGGTGCTCGACCCGCGAGGCCAGCGGCGAGACGAAGCCGTAAGCCAGCAGGATGCCCAGGAAGGTGCCGACCATCGCATGGGCGATCAGCGCGCCCAGCACGGACGGGGGCAGGTCGGCCGAGGCCAGCGCATGCACCACGCCCATCACCGCGGCGACGATGCCGAAGGCCGGCAGCGCATCGCCGACCCGCGCCAGCGCGTGGGCCGGCACTTCGGCCTCGTGCTTGAAGGTCTCGATCTCGTGGTCCATCAGGGCCTCGATCTCGAAGGCATTCATGTTGCCGTTGACCATCATGCGCAGATAGTCGGTCAGGAATTCCATCATCGCCGGGTCGGCGAGGATGCGCGGATACTGGCTGAAGACGCTGCTGGCGGCCGGATCGGCGATTTCCTTTTCGAGGAACAGGATGCCCTCGCGGCGCGCCTTGGACAGCAGCACGTACAGCAGCGCCATCACTTCCATGTACAGCGCCTTGTTGTATTTGCTGCTGCGCAGCAGCTGCGGCAGCGCGCGCAAGGTCGCCTTGATGGCCTTGCCGCTGTTGGCGCTGATGAAGGCGCCGACCGCGGCGCCGCCAATGATCACCAGTTCTGCCGGTTGATATAGCGCGCCCATGTGGCCGCCAGTCATGGCGTAACCACCAAGCACCGCCGCCACTACGACGACATAGCCAAGAACAACTAGCACGATCGATTCCCCGTCAGAAAAACACGCGTCGGACACGCGCGAGCCGGACCTCGGAAGGACACGGCAAGCTGCGCGCCGTGCCGCCTCGGTCTGGCTCGCCGCGCAAGCCCGGCGTGAATCAGGCGGGTTGCGCTGGCGTGGCGTCCTTCGAGGGCTTCTTTGCCTTGCCGGCGCGCGATGGCGGCCGGCACAGGCTGCAGACGAAGTTCGCGTTCGGCTCGTAGGCGTGAGTGACGAACTGTCCTCCGCAGCATGTGCAACTGGAAAGCTGCAGCATATTGCTCTCGAAGAACCGTACTAACGTCCAGGCACGCGTAAAACTTAAGACAATTTCGCCGCCGAGCAGGGACACATGCTCGAGGTAGAGACGGTATGCGGCGACCACGGCACGAATGCCGCTCGCCTCGCCCTGCTCGACCATGAACTGGTAGGCCGAGAAGAACAGCGACGAGTGGATGTTCGGCAGCCAGGTCGTGAACCAGTCCGTCGAGAACGGCAGCATGCCCTTGGGCGGGGACACGCCGCGCAGTTCCTTGTACAGACGGATCAGCCGGTCGCGCGAGAGCGTGGTCTCGGCTTCGAGCACCTGCAGGCGCGCGCCCAGGCCGATCAGCTCGATGGCGAGCTGGGTCTGGTTGGCATCCTGAAGTACGCTCTTGCGCGGGGCAGCCGGAGCGGCCGTGTAGCTCCGGGCCGGTTGGGCCTGCAGCAGCGCGCTCAATTGAGCGACTCCACCGGCTGGCGCGCGAGCAGGATCGCAGCGTGGATCTGCTGCATATCGTGGCTCTTGGCGGTATGCGTCAGCGTGGAGAGCAACGCATGGTCGTCGAACCGGAAGCGGCACAGGACCATGTTGGAGGCCGCCAGCTTGACCAGCTGAGCAGGCGTCAGCTTGACCAGGATGTCAGCGATTTCCTTGCTGACGCCCAGGCGGAACATGGCTTCGAGTTGGTTTTCGCGCACCAGGCGTTGCGCGAGCAGCAGATAGGCGAGGTTGACCTCCCTGATCTCCTGCAGAAGTTCACTGCTTTCCAATTTATCCCCGCTACCAAGGAACCCTCGCCCGCTTGTCCAGCGCTTACCGGTGGCAGACCTCCGGCGTCCAGATCGTTTCAGTGCGTGTGCGACGGGTACTACATCTGATCGGAACTACTCCGGTCCAGTTACAAAACTCACATCTGGTAACAAATGTTACGGAATGTAAATGGACTGTCCGCTTTGTATCGGCAATCGCATGCCGCTGCCAATCCCTACTTACGTTGGGGATGCGCATTGTCGTACGGATGATACATGGCCGAAACGACACGGGAAGATGTAACAACCTTGTAACGTGATCTGGATCAAATCTGTAACAGCAGACATGCTGCGCGAATCACTTCCACAGCAATTCCGCGCAGTTTTCGAGGGCGATTTCCCCGTGACTGAAAACGCTTCGCGTTCAGGGCGAGCGCCTGTCGCTTTCCACCATTGACGGCGCGGCCGGCATCGGCTTGAAAACGCGGCGCAGCCACGCCGCGAGCCGCGCGAAGACATCGTCCGGCTCGTCGCGGAACAGGTGCGGGCGGGCATGCTCGATCTGCTCCATCACACGGCCCGCTTCCTGCGCGTCGATCGCGCCGTAGTCGAGCGCGAGGCCCACCATCGCGCGCAGTTCGCCTAGCCGCGTCAGCGCGGCGCCGGTGCCGCGTTCGGTCTGCACCAGGTACAGCAGGTCGTAGACGCGCCGGCGCAGGCTGTCCGCCAGGCGCCATGCGGGCGTCTGCATCTGTTCCTCGATCGTGCGCACGTCGACCGCGGCGTTGGCGATGTGTTCGGCCAGCGTATCGGCCAGCGCCGGATCGGCGCCGGCGTGGTCGAGAATCTCGACCGCCCACTTGCGCGCCTGCGCCAGCCGCTCCGACTGCGACCATTCCGAACGCACCGCGAGCCCGAAGCCGAAGCGTTCGGCGTCGCGCATCAGATTGGCCAGCGCGTGCGGCAGCTGCTTGTCGAACACACGCTTGGCCCACGCGTACTCGCCGCCGCTCAGCAGCCGCGTGACCGCGCGCTCGGTCAGCGGCCCGTCCTGGTGCATCACGCGCGCACGCAGGAAGTCCTCGAACGAGGGCGGCACGAACTGCCGGTCCAGCCCCGTGGAGAGCCGGACGAAATGGTCGAACTCGCCGCGCAGCTTGTCCGCGGCCTCACGCGGCAGGGACAGGGTGATTTCGCTGTTCATCGTCTGTCATGGTCGGGGGCGCGCCATGCCGGCCGCGCCCGCCCCGCCGCGGCGGGGTGTTCAGAAGGCGCTCCAGTCGCTGTCGGCACCGGCGGTGGCGGCAGCGGC
>NZ_JCBAJO010000291.1:0-4958 GCF_059772245.1 Cupriavidus sp. R6-3 | reverse complement strand
CGACGTGTCGCGCGTGCCCGGCTCCGGTCCCAAGGGCCGCATCACCCATGAGGACGTGCAGCGCTACGTCAAGGGCGTGATGACTGGCCAGGCCGCAGCCCCGGCGCAAGCGGCCGCCGCGGGCGCCGGTGGCGGCGAGCTCGGCCTGCTGCCGTGGCCGAAGGTCGATTTCACCCGCTACGGCGAGATCGAAAGCAAGCCGCTGTCGCGCATCAAGAAGATTTCCGGCGCGAACCTGCATCGCAACTGGGTGATGATCCCCCACGTCACGAATCACGACGAGGCCGACATCACCGAGCTCGAGGCCTTCCGCGTGCAGCTGAACAAGGAATACGAGAAGCAGGGCGTCAAGGTGACGATGCTGGCCTTCATGATCAAGGCCACGGTCGCCGCGCTGAAGAAGTTCCCGAACTTCAACGCCTCGCTCGACGGCGACAATCTCGTTCTCAAGAAGTACTTCAACATCGGCTTCGCCGCCGATACGCCGAACGGCCTGGTCGTGCCGGTGATCAAGGACGCCGACAAGAAGGGCGTGATCGAGATCGCGCAGGAAATGGCGGAACTGGCCAAGCTCGCGCGCGACGGCAAGCTCAAGCCCGACCAGATGCAGGGCGGCTGCTTCTCGATCTCGTCGCTCGGCGGCCTCGGCGGTACCTACTTCACGCCGATCATCAATGCGCCCGAAGTGGCCATCATGGGCGTCTGCAAGTCGTATCAGAAGCCGGTCTGGGACGGCAAGCAGTTCGTGCCGCGCCTGACGCTGCCGCTGTCGCTGTCGTGGGACCACCGCGTGATCGACGGCGCCGAGGCGGCCCGCTTCAATACCTACTTCGGTCAGCTGCTGGCCGATTTCCGCCGCATTCTGCTGTAAGCGGCCCGGCCACAGGAGCAAAGCATGAGTGTGATCGAAGTCAAGGTGCCGGACATCGGCGATTTCGACGCGGTAGAGGTGATCGAGGTCCTGGTCAAGCCGGGCGACACGATCGAGCAGGAGCAGTCGCTGATCGTGCTGGAGTCGGACAAGGCCAGCATGGACGTGCCGTCGTCGGCGGCCGGCAAGGTCGTCGAGGTCAAGGTCAAGGTCGGCGACAAGGTGGCCAAGGACACGGTGATCTGCACGGTCGAGGCGCAGGCCGCGGCGCCTGCATCGGCATCGGCATCGGCATCGGCTCCCGCGGCTGCCAGCCCGGCCCCCGCGCCGGCTCTGGCCGCATCGCCGGCTCCCGCACCCGCATCGGCACCGGCGCCGGCCGCGGCAACGCATGCCGGCGGCGCCGACATCCAGTGCGAGATGCTGGTGCTGGGCGCCGGCCCCGGCGGCTATTCGGCGGCGTTCCGCAGCGCCGACCTCGGCATGAATACCGTGCTGGTCGAGCGCTATGCCAGCCTCGGCGGGGTTTGCCTGAATGTCGGCTGCATCCCGTCGAAGGCGCTGCTGCATAACGCCGCGATCATCGACGAGGCCAAGGCGCTGGCCGCGCACGGCATCGTGTTCGGCGACGCGAAGATCGACCTGGACGGCCTGCGCAAGTACAAGGAATCGGTGGTCGGCAAGCTGACCGGCGGCCTGGCCGGCATGGCCAAGGCGCGCAAGGTGCAGGTCGTGCGCGGCGTCGGTACCTTCCTCGACCCGCATCACCTCGAGGTCGAGGAAACCAGCGGCGACGGCAAGGACACCACCGGCAAGAAGACGGTGATCCGCTTCGACAAGGCCATCATCGCGGCCGGCAGCCAGGCGGTGAAACTGCCGTTCATCCCGGAAGATCCGCGCATCGTCGACTCGACCGGCGCGCTGGAACTGCGCGAGATTCCCAAGCGCATGCTGGTGATCGGCGGCGGCATCATCGGGCTGGAAATGGCCACGGTCTACAGCACGCTGGGCGCCGGCATCGACGTCGTCGAAATGCTCGACGGCCTGATGCAGGGTGCGGACCGCGATCTGGTCAAGGTCTGGGAGAAGATGAACAAGCATCGCTTCGACAAGGTGATGCTCAAGACCAGGACCGTCGGCGTCGAAGCGAAGCCGGACGGCATCTACGTCAAGTTCGAGGGCGAGCAGGCCCCGGCGGAAGCGCAGCGCTACGACCTGGTGCTGGTGTCGGTGGGCCGCGCGCCCAACGGCAAGCGGATCGGCGCGGAGAAGGCCGGCGTCGCGGTGACCGACCGCGGCTTCATCGAGGTCGACAGCCAGATGCGCACCAACGTGCCGCACATCTTCGCGATCGGCGACATCGTCGGCCAACCGATGCTGGCCCACAAGGCCGTGCACGAGGCGCACGTTGCCGCGGAAGCCGCGCACGGCGAGAAGGCCTACTTCGATGCCAGGCAGATTCCGTCGGTGGCCTATACCGATCCGGAAGTGGCCTGGGCCGGCCTGACCGAGGAACAGTGCAAGGCGCAGGGCATCAAGTACGGCAAGGGCGTATTCCCGTGGGCCGCTTCGGGCCGCGCGATCGCCAACGGCCGCGACGAGGGCTTCACCAAGCTGCTGTTCGACGAGGAAACCCACCGCATCATCGGCGGCGGCATCGTTGGCACACACGCGGGCGACCTGATCGGCGAAGTGTGCCTGGCGATCGAAATGGGCGCCGACGCGGTGGATATCGGCAAGACCATCCACCCGCACCCGACGCTCGGTGAGTCGATCGGCATGGCGGCGGAGATCTATGAGGGCGTCTGCACGGACGTCCCGCCGCCGCGCAAGCGCTGAACGGCTGGTTGTAGCAGCACAGACAGGGCCCGCCGGGATGGCGGGCCTTGTTCTATTTGATAACGCAATTAACCGCCAGAATTACCGGAAGGCCATCGATGGGCTGCGCCCCGAGCTGGCAGGGCGGTCGGCCACCAGAGCACCAGAGCACCAGAGCACCAGAGCACCACGCCACCACGAAAATTCCGGCCCCGTCAGACCGGCGAGCCGGCCATAGTGCCGAAGCCAATAAAAAAGCCCGGCACGAATGCCGGGCTTCGGAGGTCAGCGTGGACGCCTGGTGCCCCGCGAGGGAACACCAGCCAGCGCGATCAGGCTGCGGTGGTCTTCTTGCCAGCGGTGCGGGCGGTGGCGCTCGCCTGCTGGGCGGCCTTGGTGGCGGCGGTGGCGGCCGCCTGGAAATTGCTTTCGGCGATTTCCACGGCTTGCTTGGTGGCCTTCTGGACCGACTCGTAGGCGTTGTTGGCGGCCGAGATGGCCGACTTCACGATCGCCACGGTCGATTCCGAACCGGCGGGTGCGTTCTTGGCGAAGTTGTCGACCAGGCTCTGCACATTGCGCGAGCTTTCGGCCAGCTGGGCTTCGGCGACGCGGGTGAATTCCGACTGCGTATCGGCCGCGATTTCATACACGTGGCGGCTGTAGGCCACGGCCTTTTCGGCGACCGGCTGGATCAGCGAAACCTGCAGCGCGACCAGTTCCTGGGCATCGCGGGCGGTCAGCGTGCGCTTGGCGTGCTCGACGTTTTCGGCCAGGGTGGTCTTGACGACTTGCATGTTCAGTTCGACCAGCTTTTCCATGCCTTCGAAGGCCTTGGTGGTCAAACCGAACAGGGTTTCCAGATTGGCCTTGTGGGCGGCGGCAACTTGTTCGGGGGTAAAGGACATGCTGGTCTCCATCAGAATGAAGTCGAGTTCAAGCGAACTCAAAAATAGGTCGCCTAGATGTCAAGGCCGTGAAGTTGCGGTGGCCAGCCCAGGCGCGTGAATGGTTTTGTGCGTTCCGCTCCAGGGGCCGATCGGCCGGTCCGGAAACCGTCTTTCGGGTAATGGTGCGTCGCAACAATTCCGTATTGTATGGACCATGTCTGGTGTGTCAAGCGGTTTTTGTGCATCGCACAACCAGCCTCGGGTAAACCCCCTGGCGGCTTCGCCACATTGCCACCGTTGGGTCACTTGAGGGGCCGCCGGACACGTGACGAACAGGGCGGTGCTACCATCGCGCATTCCGTCATTGCGGGGCAGGCAGCATCCGCGCGCCCACCCGCCGCGCGGGCCCGCCCGTCTCGACCCAACTTGCCGATGTCCCGCCACGCCGCCCCCCGTCTCCGTCCGAGCATCGCGATTCCCGCTTTTGCCGATCCCTTCGTGGTTGCCATACGCATGCAGGGGCGCCCATGAGGCCGGCCGTGGAAACCACCCCGGGCCGCACCGCATCCGCCGGCGCCAACGTGTGGCTGGTGTCGATGCCCTGGCTGTTCGTGCTGATCTGGAGCACGGGCTTTATCGTCGCCAAGTACGGCATGCCGCATGCCGAGCCGATGACCTTCCTGTTCCTGCGCTTTGCCGGCGTGGTGGTGCTGATGGTGCCGTTCGTCGCGCTGGCGCGCGTGCCGCTGCCGCGGCGCGACGGCCGTGTCGACTGGGCCATGATCGGCCGCATTGCGCTGGCGGGGCTGCTGCTGCAGACCGGTTACCTGGGCGGCGTCTGGGCCGCGGTCAAGCTGGGCATGCCGGCCGGCATGGCGGCGTTGATCGTCGGCATGCAGCCGCTGCTGACGGCGCTGATTTCGCTGCGCCTCGGCGAGCGTCTGCGCGGCTGGCAGTGGGCCGGCCTGCTGCTCGGCATCGTCGGCGTGGGGCTGGTGGTGGCCGGCAAGCTGTCGGTCGGCGCGGCGACCCCGTTCAGCGTGCTGCTCGCCGTCGGCGCCTTGCTGTCGATCACCGTCGGCACGCTGTATCAGAAGCATCGCTGCCCGGTGTTCGATCTGCGCATGGGGTCGCTGATCCAGTTCACCGCGGCGGCGCTGGCCTGCCTGCCGTGGATGTTCCTGTTCGAGACGCGCGAGGTCGACTGGAACGCCGAGATGATCGGCGCGCTGGCCTGGTCGATCGTGGCGCTGTCGATCGGCGCGATCTCGCTGCTGTTCGTGCTGATCCGGCGCGGCGCCGCGACCAGCGTATCGAGCCTGATGTACCTGACGCCGCCGACCACCGCCGTGATGGCCTGGCTGCTGTTCGACGAACGC
>NZ_JCBAJO010000290.1:0-4968 GCF_059772245.1 Cupriavidus sp. R6-3 | reverse complement strand
CGAGAATTCCACCATGTACACGATCCAGGGAAAGCTCGAACAGACCGACACCGTCCAGACCCATGCGCCGCTGGTACGGCGCATTGCCCTGCAACTGGCGGCGAAGCTGCCGGCCAGCGTGCAACTGGACGACCTGATCCAGGCCGGCATGATCGGCCTGCTCGACGCCGCCCGCCGCTACGAAGACACCCACGGCGCGCGCTTCGAAACCTACGCCAGCCAGCGTATCCGCGGCGCGATGCTCGACGAGGTGCGCGCCAACGACTGGCAGTCCCGCAGCCTGCGCCAGTCGACGCGCCGGATCGAGCGGACCGTGCGCGCGCTGGAGCAGAAGCTCGGCCGCACGCCGCTGGACTCCGAGGTCGCCGAAGAACTGGAGATGCCGCTGGACGAATACCAGAGCATGCTCAACGAGGTCTATGGCTGCCAGCTGCTGCACTACGAGGATTTCGAGCGCTCCGGCGAGGAGGATTTCCTCGATCGCCACCTGACCGTCAGCGAGGACGGCAATCCGCTGACGCTGCTGATGGAGAGCGGCATGCGCGGCGCGTTGATCCGCGCGATCGAGCGCTTGCCCGAACGCGAGAAGCTGGTGCTGTCGCTGTGCTACGACCAGGAACTGAACCTGCGCGAGATCGGCGCGGTGCTCGAGGTCACGGAGTCGCGCGTGTGCCAGATCCGCAGCCAGGCGATCAACCGTCTGCGCAGCCAGTTGCGCGGGCTGCTGTGATGGATCGCATGCCAGCTCGCCCGGTCCGGTGGTGCCGCGCGCTGCGGCGCCCGATCTCCCGGCCGATGGTGGCGGTTGCAACGGTGGCCGCGGCGACGGTGGCGGCGATGATGGCGGCCCCCGTCGCCGCCTCGCCGCTGATCCACACCAACTTCGGCGGCGAGTCGCGCCATGCCTGGACCGCCTCGGTGGTGGCGCCCGCGCTGCATGGCCGCGGCGTGCGCGCCTTGTCGGCGCCTATCCTGCCCAGCGGCTATCTGACGCAGTCCGAAGGCGTGATCACCGCGGTGCGCTGGCGTTACCGTTTTGCGCGTGTGCCACCGCCAAATCTGCAAGCCTATCTCTGTAATGCCAATCGCTGCGTGCTGCTGCCCGGGGCCGAAGGCAAGACCGATGCCTTCCGCGGCGACGACGCCGACAAGGGCTTTGTGTTCGCGTTCCGCATACCGGGACAGGGCCCGCTGACCCCCGTGTTGCAAGGCCAGGCCAGCCAGGTCACGGTCAGCTATCGCTGAATGGCGGGCGCCGCGCGACGCGGCCAGGTGACCTGGAAGTCGCCGTCATGACGATGTGATTTGCGATGTTCTTGCCGGCCCCGAACGGGTGGCATTGAATGTGCTTGTTGCCTACCGAGAATATGGCAGCGAGACATCGAAATGAGCCCCAACCGAACCAGCGGTAATCGCATCCGCCTGCTGGAAAACGGCGACGAATATTTCCCGCGTGTGTTTGCCGCGATCGCCGCCGCGCAGACCAGCGTCCTGCTGGAAACCTTCATCCTGTTCGACGACCGCGTCGGCGTGGCGCTGCGCGAGGCCTTGATCGCCGCGGCCAGCCGCGGTGTGCATGTGGCGATCACCGTCGACGGCTACGGCTCGCCCGATCTGCCGCCGGAGTTCGTCTCCGGCATGGTCGCGGCCGGCGTGCGCTTCCATATATTCGCGCCGCGCCGGCGGCTGCTGGGCGTGCGGACCAATCTGTTCCGCCGGCTGCATCGCAAGCTGGTCGCGATCGACGGGCGCATCGCCTTCATCGGCGGCATCAACTTCTCCGCGCAGCACCTGACCGATCACGGCCCGCAGGCCAAGCAGGACTATGCGGTCGAGGTCGAAGGGCCGGCCGCCGCCGAGGTGCATCGCTTCCTCGTGCAGACGCTGCCGCCGGGCGATGTCGACGTACCCTCCGTACCGCCCGCGCCGCCGGCCGGCAACATGGCCGCCTGGCTTGTCACGCGCGACAACGACGCGCATCCGACCGACATCGAATGGGAGTACCTGCAGGCGATCCGCGCCGCGCGGCATCAGGTGGTGATCGCCAACGCCTACTTCCTGCCCGGCTATCGCCTGCTGCATGCGATCTGCGAAGCGGCGCAGCGCGGCGTCGACGTGCGACTGATCCTGCAGGGCAATCCCGACATGCTGTGGGTCAAGCGCATGGCCGACATGCTGTACGCCCATCTGCAGGTCGCCGGCGTGCGCATCTTCGAGTATTGCGAGCGGCCGCTGCACGGCAAGGTCGCCGTGATCGACCGCGACTGGTCCACCGTCGGCTCCAGCAACCTGGATCCGCTGAGCCTGTCGCTGAATCTCGAGGCCAATCTGGTGATCCGCGACGCCGGCTTCGCGCGCGAGCTGCGCGCCAACCTCGACACGCTGATGGCCAATGCCTGCCGCGAGATCCCGCCCGATCGCGAGACGCCGCGCGCGCCGCTGCAATTGGCGGCCACCACGCTGATGTTCCACTTCCTGCGCCGCTTCCCCGCGTGGGCCGGCTGGCTGCCGGCGCACACGCCGAAGCTGGTGGTGGCCACCGCCGAGCCCCCGCGCCGGCCCTGGCGATTTCCCATCCTGAAGCGGGGCGCCGAATAGATGACGGCAAGACAGGCGAGTCATCCCACGGGAGCACGGCGGCGCAGCCGCTGGGCGCAGGTGCGCCGCATACTCGGCATCGCCTTCGTGGCGCTGGTGGTGGTGCTGGTGGTCAGGAAGCTGGCCGAGGTCGAATGGGCCGAGGTCTGGGTCACGCTGCAGGAATACGACTACCGCACGCTGACGCCGGCGGTGCTGCTGGTGATGCTCAGCTATTTCTGGCATTCGGCGTTCGACCTGCTGGGCCGCTGGTATGCGCGGCATCGGCTGTCGTCGCCGCGCGTGCTGGTGATTGCCTTCGTCAGCTATGCCTTCAACCTGAACCTGGGCGCGCTGGTCGGCGGCCTCGGCATTCGCTACCGGCTCTATTCGGGGGCGGGACTGTCGGGCGCACAGATCGCCTCGGTCTATACCATCGGCGTGGTCAGCAACTGGATCGGCTATCTGGCGCTGCTCGGCGCGGTGCTGGCCGCCCGCACGGTGGTGCTGCCGGTCGAATGGGGGCTCAATGCCACGTTGCTGCAGATCGCCGGATTTGCGCTGCTGGGCGTGGTCGCCGCGTATCTGGTCGCCTGCGCCAAGGCCAGGCGGCGCCGCTGGACGGTACGCGGGCATGCCTTCCATCTGCCGCCGCTGCGCTTCGCGGTGATGCAGTGCGCGCTGTCGATCACCAACTGGCTGACCATCTCGGCCATCATCCAGACCCTGCTGCCGTCGTCGGTGCCGCTGCTGGTGGTGCTGGGCGTGGTGCTGATCGGCAGCATCGCCGGGGCGGTGGCCCATATCCCGGCGGGCCTGGGCGTGCTCGAGACCGTGTTCGTGGTGCTGCTGGGCGACCGCGTCCCGCACCACGCACTGCTGGCGGCGCTGCTGGCCTATCGGGCGATGTACTACCTGTTGCCGATGCTGCCGGCGACGGTGGGATATTTCCTGCTGGAGGCGCGCGGACGGCGCGCCAGCACGGTCGAGCCGACCGCGTGAGGGAAGGGCGGACGCTTTAGCCGCTGGCCAGGCTGACGCCGCGCGGGCCGGCTTGCGCGCGGCCGTTGCGGCCGTAGACCGTCGCCGTGTCGCCGCGCTGGCGCAGCGTCTGCAGCGCGTCCTGCGTGTATTCCAGATGCGCGGACACCACGGCCCCGCTCAGCGCATTGGCCTCGGCCGCGCCGCGCGCGGTCAGCACCAGCGTGCGCCACGCGGCGGCGACGCCTTCGTCGATATGCAGTCCCACCAGCTGCCGGCCGCCGCCCACGCGAATGCCGAGCGCGGCCATCTGCGCCTGGCGCGCGGTGCCCAGCTGGGCGATCTGCTGTGCCAGTTCCTGCTTGTGCTGCACCAGCTCGCCCAGCGACTGGAAGTCGCCGGTGCGAATCGCGTTCCGTTCCTGCTGCAGGGCATCGACAAAGGCCGCGATGGCTTGCGTTTCGTGCTGCATGCTGGCGATCAGGGCTTGGCTCATGGGCGCGAAGTCGAAGGAAGTCGGTGGGGAATCGGGGGCCGGGCGGCGCGGATATCGGGATCGAACGCAGGATCGACGCAGGATCAACGCGATATCGATGCCTGCTCAGCGGCCGTTGTCCTGCGTCAGTTCGCGCAGCGTGGCCAGCAGACCGTCGGCGATCTTGCTGGGGTCCATCTTCAGGCGGCCCTCGGCGATGGCCTGGCGGATCTCGTCCACCTTGGCCTGGTCGATATCGCCGTCGGCCTCATGGGCGAGGCGCGTGCCGATATCGCGAACCTGGGTGCCCAGCGGGCTCATGGTCAGGCCGCCCGCGGCCGGTGCGGCGCCCGCAACGGGGCTCGACGCGGTGCGTCCAGTGCTTTCAGCGGCACCTTCGCCGGTGCGCGGCAGAGTCGATTGGTGGATCTTCACGGGATGTCCTTGCTGGGTTTGCTCAGCTTAACGGCGCGGGGTCGCCAAACTTTAGGACGCGAATTGTGACACGCTGTAACGAAGTCGGGGGCTTCGGGGGCTATTGCTGCAGCACCACCGTGTCCGCGTCCCGGACCAGCCCGTTGACCACCTGGCCGCTCTTGAGCCGCACCTGCACGGTGTTGCCCGCGGCGGCGTCGGCCAGGATCTTGCCCTCGCTGCGGATCTGGAAGGCCTCGCCTTCGATGGTCACCGAGACCATCTGGCCCTGCTTGACCGCGATCGCCTTCCTGACCATGTCCATCCGCAGCGGCGAGCCGGCGGCGATCCGGTTGGCCGTGACCGCGCCTTCGAGCTGGGCCGGGTCGGTGACGACCGCGCGCGGCAGGCCGGCCAGATCGCCCTGGCGCTGTTCCAGGTCGGCCGGACCGATCGGCTGGCCGGGCGCCAGCGCATGCGCGGCGACATAGTAATCGGCCACCACCGAGACGCGCGCCTGG